>NZ_SPHM01000029.1:0-48839 GCF_005844125.1 Pseudoflavonifractor sp. BSD2780061688st1 E11 | reverse complement strand
GTAAAAAAATACAACCCAAAGGCTGTATTTTCAATATATTTTTCAGTTGTTAGAATGGAGAAAGTGGCAAAGTCGGGAGATGTGAAACCGCGTAAAAAATCTCTTAATAGATTTTGAAATCTGCTTATCATTTTGGTTCGCTTGTGTTATACTGATATTCATAGCATGAGCCTCCGGTTTTAATTGTTTTTTGGTCAATTCAATTATATCAAACCAGATGGTTTCATGCTATTTTATTGCCAGAACTTATTGAATTTTCAAGGTGCATAGGCACTTATTCAAGTGCGAAGTTTGAGTATTCTTTATTAAATCCAATGCGGACAGCGGAACCCCTCTATGATTCAATGATTCAAAAAGCATATATGCATCTTTATTTGTATCAACTTCAATTCCAACGAGAACTGCAGTCTCGAATTTACGAACAATACCAAAGAGTGCTCCTACTTCTGTTATGTTATGATTCTCATTCCTGATTTCTGTAACTTCGTCTTCAATCAGTTTGCCGAAGTGTCTATAAGCTTTCGCGATACGTCGATTTCCAAAGTTTAACGGCTTAACTTTTTGATCGGTTATAATCCCCTTATCGTACAGAATATATGAAAAATCTTCGTCATTCATATTTTGTTTTTGAAGAAACAAACGTTGTTTGTATTCTGTTTTCTTTTGTCCATCAGCAATAAAACTTTGTTTCTTGTTTGCCAATTCACTTCTTAAATTGGCAAGATCATTTCGATCATCATCATCCATCTCTGCTTTATGCTCAGACAGTTTATCATATAGTGCTGTTAAGAGTAATATCAACGTAGAGAAACGCTGCTGTCCATCAATCACCTCAAGTATTGTTCCATTTAAAGATCCATTGTTTACACAGATATATGACCCAAGAAAATAACCATAATCATTATCTGTTATATCGTTGAACAGTGCATCCCAATCATTGATTCCCCATGTATATTCACGTTGATATTTAGGAATCTTATAAATTTTATCATTATTAATTGAAAAAATTTCAGCCACGGTGGTTTGATCTACTGTTTTAATCATATTTGTAACCTCTTATCTTATTTTTTCCTATTCTGAGATTTTAGTCCATTGCAGGCTCTGATACAAATTTCTTTCAGATTTCTGCTGATATCTGCTTCCTTAAAATATTCTTCAGTGACTCTTCCAAATACATACTCATAAACAGCTTGAACCAATTTATATTTTTCTGTAAGTTTTTCTTCGTAACCATCTCCAATGTCGATCCCAAAGCTTCTGACAATATACTTTTTATAAATTTCAATTCTAGGCATTAAGTCAATTAAAATATTACTCTTTCCTTCCAAAAAGGCCTTTTTCTCTTTTGCATCGACCATATCTAAAAGAACAACTATAACTTCGAATATAATTAAATACATCTTATCCGAACTGAATGCATCTCCAACCTCTCGAGTTATTGACTCAATGCTACTTTTATATATAAGTTTATCTCTAAGAGAAAATCCATAATAATCACTAAGCGCATCGGCAATTAACGTTATCCAAAAACGCTCTGAATCGGTACACTGTACTTTTTGTCGCTGAGACCTACTAATCTCAGGCAAATTGATTGAAACATCAAAAAAATGATTCAAATATCTGGTTGAATCAAATTCGCTCCCGTAATAATTTGAAATAGTATGTATCAATTGTTCTTTGTTCAATGATACTACAAAAATGATTCTTTCATCGTCAAAATAATGTTTGATTCTTTCCAACATTTCAATTGCAAAAGACGGTTTGCAACGATCTAATTCATCAATAAAAATCACAAGCTTTTCAGCTTCTTCAACAATAATATCATTAAAGACATCTCGAACACATTCTTTGATATCTTCTTCTGTTTTGACTGCACTCAATATATCCATCTTTCCCTCTTGGAGATCTTTTATGAGTGTAGCCGGATTTACCTTTTTGATTGAAATCGGTAGGGAAGAGGCAACCGCAAGCAACCGTTCACCAAGGGATTTCGTATTGATTTTCGTATTGTACGCCCCACCGCACTGTTTTGTCATTACGAGTAAGAGCGACATTAAGGGATCATTATGATCATCATACATCCATGCATTATAATAAACCGGCAAATAAATATGTTCCACTGTAGTCTGCTTTACAGCCACGCTTTCTTTTAAGTACTCATATGAGTTTAAATCTTTTAATGGCTTTTCTTCTGTTTCCATTTTCTTTGCCCAGAAATATTTTAATGTTTCCTCAATCTGTCTAACAAAGAAAGTCTTTCCATCTCCCCATTTTGCATCCAAACTAATAAAAGCGTTCCCTTCAATCAATTCCAAACCTTCAATAAATTCCCGTATGTCTTTACCCCTATCAAAAGTGTTGTCTTTTAAAGATGTCCAGACATTTATATCTGTTGCCTCCTGAACATATTTTTTCATTTTTACTTCGGTCCTCCTGATTATCGAAAATACTTAATTTATTTTCTCATAGAAAGACTTGGAGTACAACCATCTATCTTACATTTTACTACACCATTTACTACACCATTTTCTTTCAAAATGACGATTTTTGACGCTCCCAGACAAAAAGTAAGAACCCGTAAAAACCTTGTAAAATAAGGCTTTACGGGCTCTGACACCACAGGACAAAACCACCCCAAACGAGCCAAGAGGTGAGTGCTAATTTTTTTAAATTTTATGGCGAGAGCTTTTAAAAAGGTAAATTTTACCTTGTTTTTCATCCTCATATCGCATTTCGATACTATCCGGCAGATATGCTTCCGTCCATCCTTTTCCCGCCTTCTCCCATTTCTTAATTTCATCCCATCTGGTCAGCACTTCACCTGAACCCAGCACGACTGCATTCCCGAACACATGTGGATGCCGCTGCGCCATTTTATCAATAATCCCCTGGTTAGATTAGTTAGAATATATCCACTTAAATTCCGGCGAATGATCCGGCTAAACGAAAATTATAATTTGGTTTGGCCGGATATTTCGTTGACAATCTATGAAATTCTGGCTATAATAAAATTATAATTTGGTTTGGACGAATATTCTAAATGAAATTGACTATACTATAACCGAAGGGAGAGATTGTCATGGCATATATCAAACGAGCTGTGGAAGATACGATTGCACGGGTGTCCAAAATGTTTCCGGTGCTGCTGGTAACCGGCCCCAGACAGGTTGGAAAAACGACCTTATTGCAAAGGATGTCAGAGACAGAGCAAAGCGAAGGCATAGAGCGTAAATATGTGACTCTGGATGATCCTGATGTCCGCTACTTGGCAAAACACGATCCTGCCCTGTTTTTGCAGAGGTATTCCCCACCGGTACTGATTGATGAGATCCAGTATGCAACAGAGCTATTGCCCTACATCAAAATGAGTGTTGACCGTTCTAAGAAAAAAGGTGATTTCTGGATCACAGGATCGCAGGTTTTCCGCCTTATGAAAAATGTCAGAGAAAGTCTGGCCGGACGGGTTGGAATCGTAAACCTGTTGGGATTATCCGATGCGGAAATCTACCATGAACCAAGCAAGCCTTTCCAGACAGAAGCCGGGGATTTGATGGAGCGTTTGCCTGTAAAAAGAAAAAGAGATTTGAATGAGATCTACCGTAGGATATTCAAAGGTTCTATGCCGGAACTCTATGCAGATGAAAATGTGGATTGGGAAACTTATTACCGCTCCTATGTTAACACCTATCTGCAAAGGGATATCCGGGATCTGGCACAGGTCGCGGATGAAATGCAGTTTTACAATTTTATGACGATTGTTGCTGCGTGGACTTCAAAGCCTGTTGTCTATGAAGAACTGGCGAGTGCCGCGGGCATTTCAGCTCCAACGGCCAAAAAGTGGCTCTCTATTTTGGTGTCATCTCATATCATTGCGCTTGTACAGCCTTATCACAACAATGCACTTAAACGGGTGGTAAAGATGCCATTGATCCATTTCCTGGACACCGGCCTGGCAGCGTACCTTTTAAGATGGGGCAATTCCGAAGCCCTGGAAAGGGGCGCCATGTCCGGGGCGTTCTTTGAGAGCTATGTTTTTTCAGAGATTTATAAGAGTTATCTGAACGCCGGAAAAGAGCCGCCTATTTTCTATTACAGAGATAAAGACCAGAAAGAAATCGACCTGCTGCTATATCAAAATGGTATTCTTTCTCCAATAGAGATCAAAAAATCGGCGTCACCGGGTAAGGCCGCGATTAAAAATTTCAAGGTATTGGAACCCGTTAGCAGGGAATCGGCTTTCGGAGGATTAGAGTCTTTGAAGGTTGAAATTGGAACCGGAAGTGTGGTCTGTATGGCAAACGATCTGTTGCCTGTGGACGAAAAGAACTGGTATGTACCCGTTTGGCTCATTTAATCAGTATTTTGCAGAAGAAACGAGGACCGAACAGCCCTCGTTTTTTCTATGTTCTTCGTGAGAATTTTTACCATTGTTAGCGCCGGGCGATTTTCGCCATTCAGGGGATGCGGACGAAATCCTGGACCAAATGAGGTCATTAACAGGAAGAGGTCTCGCACATGTATTCCTAGCTTTACCAACTATGTGTATACTTTCTATGACAATAAATCTTTTATATCCTCTATTAGGATCAACTCAGTGCTTTTACAGATTAATGATCTATAACCATTTTGCCGGCTACTGGTTAATTATTTGCCGGATTATTATCGGTGATATTTTCTGTAGTAAATGATGGTTTCCTTAATAAAATTATACAAGCCATTAAGTCAATAGTTATGATGTTTCCTGATATATCTTCAATTTTCAATGTCGATAATTAATGCATTAAACTTCTTTTTCTAGTTTATATCGCAGATAGTGTTTCCGTCAATGTTTGATTAATATATTTGTCGAATATTTTTGGCATTTCATTTAGCTGTATAATCTTATCAGACATGGTTTTATAGCTTTCTTTGATAGATTTTGTTGTGGTGACTTAATTTTACCAAACGGCTATAAACCATGTCTATTTTTATGAAATTGATTTTGCGAAATTAATTATACGTTATCAAGAGTTCAAATTATATTAGTTTATTTTTTTGCATTTTCTTCTAATTCAAGTAGATATTTATCAAAATCCGACATATATAATCTATCCTGAATCACCCGGTACTTTTCAAATTCTGTTTCTGCTTTCTCTTTTGCAATTTCTGCTGTAATTTTCCCGGAATCTTGCAGAACCTCTCTGTCATCCGCCATCAAGAACAAATCTAAACGCTCGGACCAGTCTTCCATTGTCATAGGTATATGACGTTCAGCTCGGTCTTCAGCTAAATCCAAATATGCAGATACAATTCGTTCCAAAGAACGCATTTCCTTCTCTGTAAGATAATTCTTGGCAATGCTAACATCACTTTTCACAATTTTACCATCTGGTGCTGCTGCCCATGTAGTAAGTCCCATATGCGGTTTCTCAGCATTTGCCCGTTCATAGATCAATTCCGCCGCCGTATGCCCATGAACTGCATAGTGCATTTTATTCTGTACTTTAGCAAAAAACTGCTTTGTCGTTTTTGCCGTCCGATCATAATCAAGGGATGTAGCGTAGATATCTGTAATTTTCTGATAGAATCTACGCTCTGACAAACGAATTTCTCGTATCTGTTCAAGCAATCTATCAAAATATTCCGTAGTAAGCATAGAACCACCATTTTTCAGTCGTTCATCATCCACGGCCCAACCTTTGATTGTATAGTCTTTCACGATCCTATTAGCCCACTTGCGAAATTGAACTGCTCTCTCATTATTTACCTTAAAACCAACGGCTATGATCATTTGCAAATTATAATGTGCCACTTCCCGGCTCACTTGACGGGAACCTTCGGTTTGAACTATCCGGAATTTCCGGATAGTTGAAATAGGTTCAAGTTCTGAATCACTATAAATCTTTTTTATATGTTCATTTACTGTACGGACATTTACATCATATAACGTAGCCATCATCTTCTGTGTCAGCCATATATTTTCATCCTCATATCGCATTTCGATACTATCCGACTGATCGCCAATGGATGACACATACGTCAAATACTCTGCTGCGCTGGATCGAATCGTCACTTCGTCTTTTTTCTTGTTCACCCGAAATCCCTCCTCTTCTTATTTCCTACTTTGTATAAGTTCATTATAGGTTCCGGAAATTAGACCTTTCTCGCTCAAATTTACATTTATCTCAATTTTATCAAATCTCCATGCTTTTCGCTATCTCTATATTTTTCTTCACCTTCATATCCATTTCACTACATCATCTCCATAGAAAACTACACTATTGACACTCCAAAGCAAAAATCAGTACCCATAGAAACCTTATAAATAAAGATCCGCATACTCTAATACCACAATACACCCCAAAACTCACTCCCTCACCCCAACCCCTTTCCTCTCCTTCGCTTCCTCAATCAACTCCTTTGCCTCTTCAAACGCCTCTGGCAGATATGCTTCCGTCCATTCTTTCCCCGCCTTCTCCCACTTCTTAATTTCATCCCATCTGGTCAGCACTTCCCCTGATCCCGATACGACCGCATCCCCAAACACATGCGGATGTCTCCGCACCATTTTATCAATGATCCCCTGGATCACATCATCCATGGTAAAGTATCCTTCTTCCTCTGCGATCCGGGCATGCATTACTACCTGCAGAAGCAGGTCTCCCAGTTCTTCTTTCAGGTTATCCGGATTTCCTGTCTTGTCCAGTATATTGATTCCACAGATCACTTCCGCTGCTTCCTCTATGCACGGCTTTTTAAGGCTCTTATGTGTCTGCTCTCTGTCCCACGGACATCCGTCCGGAGCCCGAAGTTTCGCAACAACCTGCTCAAATTCTTCAAACTTTGTCATATGATTTCACTCCTTTATCTCTGAGATACTCCCTTATTTTTGAAATATCCTTTTTCGTTCTTCCCAGCTGTCCTGTTTTCAATGCTCCTTTTCGGTACGATCCTTGCTCCATACAGCTTCAAACCTCACATTCCCCACCAATTCCCCACTGTACAGCACTCAACACTGTCTCCCGCAATACGCACCCATCACTTCATCTCTCACACCCTCAGACTCCAATTTGAAAATCCCATACTTTTTGCAGACTGATAGACCGGAAGCATCACCTCTTCCAGCCTCCCGGAGAATTCTCTTTCCGACAGTCCGCGTTGATACAGCTTGTGTTTAATCTCCTGATTATTCAGATGTTCCTTGGCGCATTTTTCAAAAGCCGCATGGATTTCCGGATATTCCCACATCATTTCGTAAGATAAATATTCGCTTTTACATAACATCGGAAAATAAGTATTCCAGTCCGGAAGGCTGTTGCTTTTCCTGCTGTTCATGCTCCGGGTCGTCGGCGTCAAATTCCACAGTTCATCATGCGCCACATAAGACCATGGCACAAAATGATCAATCGAGATATTTTTCTCATTCAGCCGTTCTTCTCCATAGATCTCGCAGACAGGTTTGATGGAAACAATCATTTTCCAGTATTTTTTTACCTTTTCCAGATTCCTCTCTTTCGGCGGATAGAGCTTGTCCACGATTCCCGGAACACTTGGATTCCTTCTCTGGAGATACTGGATGAGATTACGCTCCACCCATCCCTGTATGATTTCATAGTTCTGTTCGATGTAATCCGCCCATTCTTTCTGTATCTGAATCCGGGTATCCAGTCCACGGAATTGTAAAAAATAATACATCAGTCTTTGTTCCTGATTAATTCTTGCTGCAAGGTTTTTGCCGGATCTGTTCCACTCTTTTCCTTTCATGGACTCCATGAAAGATGCCTGCAGCCGATAAGGCACGTTCTGGGATAAAGTCCGTTTCATGGTCAGGACTTCTTTATCCTCACAGGCTGCCAGATAGTCCAGAATCACTTCTTTCTTCTCACAGGATTTCATATTGCTGATTTTCCCCAGGCGATGAACCACCCGTTCCAGCGCATCACTGGGACCCAGATTTAAGTGATACTCCGAAACCATATACCAGGCATCGGCAATCATTTCATCGATCAGTTCCTCGAAGGTAATGATCGTGTGTCCCTCTTTGATTTTCCGCGCAATCGCCTGAAACCAGAATAATTTATAGCACTCGCTTTTGTTATCAAACAGTCTGGAAAAATGAGCAATGTCCAGTATGTCCGAATATGGTAACTGCATATCAATCTCCTAACTAAATCTTCTTTCTTCCAAAAGATTATTTTCCTCATTTACACCATACAATTCTACCTTCCATTTTATCAGACTCTCTATCTTTCGCCAACCGATAGCACTCTATTTCTAAGCCCTCCAAAGCTCCTTTCCTCCCCATTCCGTCCCCGAAATCCACACATGAAAAAAGCCCGATTCTATTTTCCAAGAATCAGGCTTTTTTCGAAATGCTATTTTTATTGTTACAGCAGTGCCCCTTCCAGATCCTGCAGCATGATATCCAGTGCATTAATTCCGCCCTCTGCCGTATACCATACTGCCGGGTGTTCCAGGTACACGATATGTCCGTTTTTGTATGCGTCCGTTCCCTTCACAAGCTCATTTTCCACAATCTCCTGTGCAAGTTGCGCGCCCTCTGTGTTAATTGCGGCGTCACGGTCCATGACAAAGATGTATTCCGGATTACGTTCCACTACGAATTCGAAAGATGCTTCATTTCCGTGGGTGGAGGTATCCACATTCGAATCTACTCCGATGTTTTCAAACCCGATCTCATTTCCGATCAGGGAGCATCTTCCGTCGTTTCCGAGAATGTTGAAGCCGCCGCTTGTGCACATTCCGATAATAGCAGTTTTGTTTTCCGCAAATTCGGCCAGCGTCTGGATGCGCTTGTCAAATCCGGTCATCAATTCTTCTACTTTATCTTCTTTTCCAAAGATTGCAGCGATGGTTTCCGCATTGCTGCGTACACTTTCTACAACACCCTTTTCGCTGTCTGTGGAAAGATAGACCACCGGCGCGATTTCACTCAGCGCATCATAGGAAGCGGAAAGCCGTCCCCCGATGAAAATCACGTCCGGTTCGCTTTCCATGACTGCTTCCAGATCGGCTTCTTTGATGGTTCCCAGATTTTTTATATTCTCGTTCGTCACATAGTCCTGCAGATAATCGAGGGAAGTGGTTGCGCTTCCAACTACGCAGTCTCCTTCTCCAATGCTGTCGATGATGTCAAGACTGGCCATGTCGAGGAGGGCGGCCCGTTCCGGACGGTACGGTACTTCGACCTGAGTCTCTTCTCCATTTCCGTCCAGGCTTGTAATCGTCACGGTCTCCGGTTCTGAAGTTTCTTCATTTCCCGCTGTCTGTGCTTTCCCTGATGTATTTTCTGCTTCTTTTGAACCGCACGCGGCAAGTGAGAAAGCCATTGTGCAGGCTAAAATCAATGTAATGAGTTTTCTTTTCATAATCCTGTTCTCCTTTTTCATATAGAAATCATTTAATAGTAAATTGCCAGCGGTCTTCCTTTGACCATCTGGATTTCAAAATCCACCTGATAGATCTCCGCCAGATTTTCCTTTGTCATAACTTCCTCCACGGTTCCGAATTTAGCGATTCTGCCGTCCACAAAGGCGCAGATATAATCCGAATAAAATGCCGCATAATTGATTTCGTGCAGTACAAGTACCACCGTCTTTCCCAGTTCATCGCAGAGCCTGCGCACGATCTTCATCATATTGGCGGCGTGGTAGATATCCAGGTTGTTGGTCGGTTCATCCAGCAGCACATAGTCTGTGTCCTGGGCAATAACCATGGCGATCATCGCCCTCTGGCGCTGTCCTCCTGAGAGTTCGTCAATGAACCGGTCTCTCATCTCCTCCAGTTCCATGTAGGCAATGGCCTGATCGACGATTTCCTGGTCCTCTTTTGTAATCCGGTTTCCGGAATACGGGAAGCGTCCGAAGGCGACCAGCTCCTGCACCGTCAGCTTCATCTGGATCTGGTTGCTCTGGGTCAGAATCGCCAGCTTTTTGGAGAGCTCCCTGCTCTTCCATTTTCCAATATCTTTTCCGTGAAAATCCACCATTCCTTCATCCCGCGCAATCAGACGCGAAATCATGCCCATGACCGTCGATTTTCCGGCCCCGTTTGGACCGATCAGCGACAGGACCTTCCCTTTCGGGATTTCAAACGAGACTGAATCCACCACTGTTTTCCCATCGTATGTTTTCGTCAGTTCTTGTATATTCATTTCTCAAACCCTCCGTCTTGTCAGCAGCAGATACAGGAAATAGATACCGCCGCCCACTGTAATAAACACGCTGACCGGAATCGAGTAGGTAAAAACGTGTTCCACAATCAGCTGTCCTGCAACCAGTACGATCGTTCCAAACAGGGCACTGCCGAGGATCAGCTGTCCATGCCGGAATGTCTGCAGGAGCTGCCTTGACAGGTTGGCAATGATCAGTCCCAGAAATGAGATCGGTCCCACCATCGCTGTTGCCACTGCGATACAGATCGTAACTCCAAGCAGAAGCCTGCGGATCGTCCGGTCATAATCCACGCCCAGATTCACCGCCTGCTGCCTTCCGAGAGTGATGACGTCCAGAAGTGCCAGATCTTTTCTCAGAACAAAAATCAGGGCTCCGAGAACCACCACGGAAAACACAATAATTTCCGAGTTGACATTGCTGAAACTTGCCACAAGCGTGCTCAGCAGGTTGTCATATTCATTCGGATCCATCACTCTTGTAAGTGTCGACTGGATGCTGGAGAAAAACGAGGTCAACACCGTCCCGATCAGCAGTACATACAGGACATTATAGTTTGTCTTTTTGAAAAGCCATCCGTAGATCACCGTTGCCGTAATCCCCATGATGACGAGATCCACCGCAAACGATGCATTTGCATTATTTGCAAGAACGCTTGTGGATCCCGCGAAAAATACCACTGCTGTATGAATCAGGGTATAAAGGGAATTCATCCCAAGCAGACATGGAGTGACGATAGTATTGTTGATCACCGACTGGAACACCAGGGAGGCGCCTCCGATGGCGAAGGCAGTGATAATCATGACAATCAGCTTTGGCGTCCGCAGTTTCAGGGCATAGAAAAAGAGCCTCTCATTGTCAAAATTGACTTCCACCAGCATGTATGCCGCTGCTGCCGCTGCCGCGAGCAGGGCCATCATCACCAGTTTCTGTATGTTCCGATAGTATGCTTTCGTCCTCATGCTCTGTCACCTCCGTCCAGTCCGGGCACACGTTCCGCACATCCGGCTGCACCGCCCGTCCGGAATGTTACCGCTTTTCTTCCGTGCTTTAACCGGTAGAGCAAAAGCCCGATAAAAAGAAGACTTCCGAGGATGCCGATGACCAGTTCAATCGGCAGCTCATACGGAGCAATCACAATTCTTCCGATCATGTCGCATACCAGAACAAAGAGCGCTCCAAACAGGGCTGTATCCACAAGGGTTCCGCGGATCTTGTCACCTTTAAACATGGCGACGATATTTGGCACAATCAGGCCGATATAGGAGATGGATCCCACGACCACAACAACGGATGCTGTGATCATCGCCGCAATGGTAAGTCCCATGAAAAGGACAAAATTGTACGGCACCCCGAGATTTCTGGAAAAATCCTTTCCCATTCCCACAATGTTGAAATGGCTTGCAAAGAGAAACGCAAGCACCACCAGCGGCACAACCAGATATACAATCTCGTACCGCCCCCTCATCACAAGGGAAAAATGTCCTACCAGCCAGGACGATAATGCCTGTGTCATTTCATATTTGTAGGCAAGATAATTGGTGATTCCCCCGATTACGTTTCCGAACATGATTCCGACAAGCGGCACCATCACCACATCTTTAAACTGGATTTTCTGGATAAACCATACGAAAATCCACGTTCCCAGAATCGCCGCCGCAAAAGCAAACAGCGCCCTTCCCCATAGTGTGGATTTTGGCATAAACAAAAGTGCCAGAAGAATCCCGAACTGAGCCGAAGATATGGTTGCTCCCGTTGTCGGCGAAACAAATTTATTCATGCATAACTGCTGCATAATCAGTCCTGCGGTGCTCATGCCGATTCCCGTACACAGGATTGCAAGCAGTCTTGGCATCCTGGATACCAGAAAGATTTCCCACTGCTTTGCATCTCCTGTCAAAAGCTGACGCAGATCCATGTCCATGACGCCTACAAACAGCGACATAAAAGACAGGACAATCAAAAGCGCCGCAAGAATGATTGTTAGTTTTCTTCCTTTAATAGCTGAATCCCCCTTCCTTGGTTTGTTGACGAAACCGATTATAACACGGATTAGTTTTAACTAACTAATATCGATTTGGAATGGGTTTTCTGCTTCTTCAGTTATAGCTTCTCTCTTAATTTTTCTATAAATTCAACGCATGGACTACTCAAGATATGCTGTTCTGACGTGACATAGCCAACCGTAAGAAATGGTTCACAGTCTTTGACTGTCAGTGTTTTGATTCCGTGTCCTTCATACTGGTTTGTAAGAAACTTCACGCCCATCCCGCAGAGATCGGTCGCACTGAGTGCATGGATCAGGGCATACTCGCTGTTGGTACAGATGACATTGTTGAGCATTTCCCGGCTGATGATCCCAAGGCTTATTGTCTCCAGATGATGTTCCATTGAGAAATAATCCCTGGCTCCACTGACAAACCGCAGCTTGGGAAGTTCCGAAAAGCGGACTTCGCTGCGCTCGTACAATGGGTTGTTCTTTCCCACGTAAAGGCACAGTTCTCTTGTGGCCAGCGGATGGAACTCCAGCTTTTTGTGGGTGAGGATATGCTGAAACGCCGCCAGCTGGTTCTGTGCAATAAAGACAACACCCAGCTCGGAGAGACCGGATTTGACATTATCCGTGATTTCTTCCGCCGTCCCCTGAAGATGTTCAATCGTATAGTTTTCCTTTGTTTCCTCATAAAAGCTGACCAGAATCCCTGCAAGCAGATTGCTTGGAAATGTGGAAATTTTCAGCTTTGCTCCCGGATTGACGGATACAGTACTGTGAATCAGCTGGGCATTTTTCAGGATATTCTGGGCGTACTCTTTGATCATTTCCCCAAAAGACGTCAGCTGTATCCCCTTACTGTTTCTCACAAAAAGCTCCCGCCCCAGTTCTTTTTCCAGACTTAAAATGACTTTACTTACATTGGGCTGCGATGTATACAGACACTCTGCCGCCTTATTAAAGCTTCCCTTTTCACTGGCTGCTACAAAATATTCTAACTGTTTGATTTCCATCTTGTTCTCCTTTTAGTTTGTCTTAACTAACTATATCTGAAACAAACCCGGATCGCAAGAATTATTTCTACATGAATTGAGCAGCGCTTCCGGACAGAAGCGCTGCTGTTCCAGCCGCACTATTTTCCAAAATACTCATCCAGCGTGACAAGGACTCCGTCTTCCTCGTTGGAAGGGCAGACCGCTTTTGCCGCTTTCTTTGCCTCCGGCATGGCATTTGCCATTGCATAGCTGTACCCGCAGTATTTCAGCATTTCCAGATCATTTCCGCCGTCTCCGAAGGCCATGCATTGCTCCGGCATAATTCCCCATCGCTGCGCCAGTCTGTGAATGCCCGCCGCTTTATGAAAGTCCGGCAGAATCAGATCGATGGAACCATGTCCGCTTGTAAGGGGCTCTATCTTCCCTTTCAGTTTTTTTCGTAAAAGATCATAATAAAAATACGTTTTTCCAATGGAACTGTCGGTGCAAATTTCAGGATCTGGTCGTCCACGGTTCTCAGATCATCCACCCATTTCAGGCGGTGATAAAACTGACGGGTCGCATCAAAAAACTCCTGGCTGACTGCTCCTCTCTGGCAGTATGCGCTTTCCACGCCGCATAAGACATTCTGAATTTCGGGGTACCTTTCGCAGACGTCAAACACCAGATTCACCGTTTCCCTCGGCATGTCTGCCGCAAAGACAAGCTGCCCGTGATCCGTTATGTAGGCGCCGTTTTCGGCCACAAAGGAAATTTCCTTTTCTTGTCCCGGGAACAGATCTCTCAGCTGATAATACTGATTTCCGCTTGCCACCACAAAATGGCATCCGTTCTGATGCATCCTGTGAAGAATCCGTTCAAAACGTTCCGTATCATACGTATAATCGGAACGCATAAATGTTCCATCGATATCTACTGCCACCAGTTTGATTTCCTGCTGCATCTTACTTTTCCCTCCTGCTAAAAACTGTTTTCAACAACTCCCGGGAGAAGGTCATAAATCGATCCGCCGATTTTTCGTTCAAACATCTCCTTGATTTCCAGTGTTTTCTTCCACCGCGGTACGGTAGCGGGTTTTGTCCCGTACCGGATTGCCACGTCCACGAACCGCTTCTCCAGAAGGCAGAATCCTGTCGGAAGTGCAAGTGCATCGCACAGTTGTACCAGTCTGTCGTAATCATCGTAGACAGCGTGCTGAATAAACTGCTCCATGAACCGGTAGTCCTCTTCCGATACGTCGAAAACACCGATTGACGTCTGGATATCCTGAATCATAAATGCATGGGAAATGCAGATCTGCGCCGCCTTTTCCCAGCCTCGTTCCATACAGTAGCGGTAACCGTCAATCAGGTGTTTCTCCGAGCTTCTCCCCGCATACCGTCCAATATCATGCAAAAGTCCAAAACAGTATGCCTCGTCCGGTGATAATCCGGGACAGCAGGCTGCTATATTTCTACATGCCTGAGCAACAAACCGGGAATGTGCCACCCAGTCTCCCGGATTTAATTTCTCTGCACGTTCCAGTTCCTTTTCCGCTGTTTTTACATTCAGTTCCATCATCCCATCCCTCTCTGTTTCGTATCATATACTATTATGATAGCGCCACAGTATCCTTGAATGATATCCTTTTTCTGTCACTATTTGGTAAAATCCCGCCATTGGTCTCTGTATGCAAGAGGTGAAACTCCTTGATACTTCCGAAAGACCTTGCCAAAGTAACTGCCGCTTCCCATTCCGCAGTCCAGAGCAATTTCCGTGATGGACTTCCTGCCTTCCTCCAGCATCCGGCACGCCGTCTGAATCCGGAAGCCCGTCAGATATTCTGTTGGCGTCATCTGTAAACATTTCCGGAAAATCCGGTAACATTCCCTTTCGCTGATAAACGCCGCAGCCGCGATTCCGGAAACAGTCAGTTTTTCTGCATAATTTTCCTGAATATAGCTCATCATCTGTTTGATCTGCTCTTTCGACCGGTCTGCCGGTCCCGTACTTTTTTGTTTCCGCAGTACCTGCTGATTCTGCCGGAAAAGTTCCAGCCAGATTTCAGACAGGGCTTCGCGGATCTGCAGCTCATACCCGCTTTCTTCTTCCGGGATCTGAAACGCCTGCCGGATCATGTGAAGAATCTTTTGCTGCTCCGAATTTTCAGGCGAAAGGGCAATCAGTTCCAGTTCTGAAGACGACATCAGCGGTGTCACATATTTTTCCCCGATCCGGCTGCTGTAATTTCCCGCAATCAAAACTGGATCAAAAATGTGAAGAAGCTGCACGTTCTCTCTGCCCTCTTTCTGAAATTTCGTCATATGCAGCACATTGGAATTCACCATCCCGCCCGATCCGGCCGGAAATTCTTTCACCCCTCCGGGTGTATGGTAAGTCAGCGTCCCGCTTTCTATATAAAACAGTTCCACCGCCTTATGCCAGTGCCATGGCACAAAGGATTCCTGATAAGCGTTTAATTCCGCCCTTGACGCAATATAAGGGAATTCCTCTGTGAATCCTTCTATTTTCTCTTCCCTGCTTCCCGTATAAAACTGAAGGCCTCGCGTAATCTTCATTGTGTGTTTCCTCCTTCTTTCAGTGTACCATATTTTAAAGAAATTCTTCATGTATTTTATTGTAACTATTGACATTACATCTGCTCTCTGCTACACTTTCCCTTGTAAGCAAAACGATTACATCTATTAATCATAAACAAAGGAAGTAAGAATTCATGAACCAGAACGAACGAAGACAATACCTGATTGAAACCTTGTTAAAAGAGGAACCGTCTTACCGGACCATGCAGATTCCATCCGGAGAAGAAAACCAGAAGATGCTTCTGCGTGCCCTTTTGAATGTCCGGCCGCCGCGCGAAATCAGCGAAGAATTTCTGAACGTTCAGGATGCCTATCTTCAGGAAGAGACCCGGAAAAAGGGAATCACTGATCTTACGGATCTGACTCCTGTCTCAGACGGCATTTATCTTTGGCAGGGCGATATTACGACGCTGAAATGCGATGCCATCGTCAATGCAGCAAACAGCGGCATGACCGGCTGCTACGTCCCGAACCACCGCTGCATCGACAACTGCATTCATACATTCAGCGGCATACAACTGCGCCTGCTCTGCGGCACCATCATGGAAAAACAGGGGTATCCGGAGCCGACCGGGACGGCTAAGCTGACACCGGCCTTTAATCTTCCGTGCCGGTACATCCTTCATACCGTCGGTCCCATCGTATCGGGTCGCCTGACCGAGACACACTGCCATCAACTTGCGGACTGCTATCAATCCTGTCTGGAACTTGCCGCAGGCCACGGGTTACACAGCGTTGCTTTCTGCTGCATCTCCACAGGAGAATTTCATTTTCCGAATGACAAGGCGGCTGAGATTGCCGTCCAAACCGTCCGGGAATTTCTCGCAAAAGATACCAGTGTGAAGAACGTGATCTTCAATGTATTCAAAGATCTGGATCGGGACATTTATACAAGACTTCTTGCATAACGCCTTTTCTTGAAAAACGAATTTTGACACTGCCGGACAAAAAACAAAGCCCGTAAAGCCTTCTAAAACCAGGACTTTACGAGCTCTGTCAATATTAACTAAAATTTCCCTCGATTTCTTCTCTTGACGGCATCACGCGCAATGCACCTCTTCTTGTTGTGATCACCGAAGCTGCGCTGTTGGCAAACATCAGCATTTCTTTCAAATATTCGTCTGTAAGTTGTTCCAGCCCCTTTTCCAGAATCCCATTCAGTATACATCCACAGAATGTATCCCCGGCTCCGGTTGTCTCTATCGTGTCCTCCCGGAGAATCGGAGGTACCTCTATCATATTCCCCTTATAGTAAGCTCTGCTTCCTGCTTTTCCCATAGATACAAGTACAAGCGGAATCCGGTATCTGTTGTTCAGCCACTCCACACCTTCTGTGTAGTCCTTTTTCCCGGTCAGCCAGATAATTTCATTATCTGAGATCTTCAAAATATGGCAGTGTTTCAATCCCCATTGTATCTGCTCTCTTGCCTCATTCAGATCGTCCCAGAGGGGTGCCCGCAGGTTTGGATCGAAGGAGATCATGCATCCAGCTTGTTCTGCGATCTGTACTGCTTTTCTGGTAGCGTTCCTTACCTTTTCATGGGTCATGGAAAGACTTCCAAAATGAAATATTCTGAAATCCCGGATCAGTTCTTCCGGAATCTCCTCTTCTGTAAGCATCATGTCTGCGCCTGGATTCCGATAGAAGGAAAACTCCCTGTCCCCACCCGGAAAGGTATGCACAAGAGCAAGGGTCGTATGGATCTTTTCATCCATACGAAGATACTGAGCATCGATTCCCGCTTCTTCCAAAGCGGTCTTCAACCGTTCTCCAAAAACGTCTTTCCCGACTTTCCCGATAAAAGCTGTATTTCGTCCAAGCTTTGAAAGCATGGCAAGGACATTACAGGGTGCTCCTCCGGGATTTGCCTCGAACAAGGGATTGCCTTGACCGCTGACCCCGTTTTCTGTAAAATCAATCAGCAGTTCTCCCAGTGCTGTCACATCATATTTTTTCATAGTCCCTGCAGCAGAACCAAAGTCCGCCTTACTCCTCTCCCCGTGTTCTTTCATCATGTTCCTTCAGTGTATACAGATGTACTGTTTTTTCAATGTTTACCTTAATAAAATCGCCGATTCCATACACTGCATTACTGATCACATACTCTCCGTCATTGATATAAACTTCAATCAGATTCTTATCTGCCAGTACCTCAATCCGACATCCATCTGTCAGTTCCGGTGTCTCGGATAGCAGATGCGCTCCCTCAAAGGACGGATATACTGCCGTCCGGTCCGTTTGAATCCGGTTTCCTTTTCTTTTGATAAGGAAACCGCCGATATCTGCCTGCTCCCCGTCCTCCAGATCAAATACCGCCATGTATCCGTCTTCTGAAGCACAAGAAATATCTGTGATTTCTTTAGAATATGCCGCCCTCACATTCGGATGTATTCGGAAATAAATATGATTTCCCTTTCTCTCTACAATTCGCGGCAGGCAGAACATCCCAATCCAGCCTTCTTCCGCCGGTTTCGGCATCCGGATCCAGCCTTCCATCACTCTCCTGCCCTCCGAGTCACGTGTGGTCTGAGGGGCATACAAATCCATTCCATAGTCTGTAAACTGGTACTGATCCGGTATCTCCATCCGGCAGGTACTCTCCGTAAATTCCACCGGGAAGCATACTGACTGATTTTTCTCTTTTTCTCCGTTTTTCAGCAGTCCCATCGGGGAAACCATCAGTACGCCGCCCCCTTCTGTTTCAAAGAAATCCGGACATTCCCACATCCATCCATAATCCGGGCCTTTCCATGCTTTATTCACATAGGTCCATGTATGCAGATCCTCGCTCTCGTAAAAAAGCACTTCTCCATACTTTTCTTCCACCGTGCTTCCAATAATCAGATACCATCTGTCTTTTCCCCTCCAGATTTTGGGATCTCTCGTATGTGTCCGGTCGCCGATCTTTTTATCTGTAAGCGGAGGAATGATGACTGTTTTTCCCTCTTCATTGTCGAAGTGGAATCCGTCCTCGGAAGTAATCATAAGCTGGGCAGATTCGAACTGTTCATCCAGACACGTATGTGGATCTTCCGGATTCACAACCTCGTAGCGTACGCCGGTATAAACAAGATACAGTTTTCCGTCTTCCTCTATAGCACTTCCGGAAAAGCATCCGTTCCTGTCTTCGTGGGTAGATGGATAAAGTGCCACTCCCCGATGTTCCCATGTTACCAGATCCCTGCTCACTGCATGGCCCCAGTGCATGGTTCCCCAGCGTAGTTCATACGGGAAATACTGATAAAACAGGTGATAATATCCTTTGTAGTATATGAAGCCGTTCGGATCGTTGATCCAGTTATCCGGCGCTTTCAAGTGCAATCGCTGTCTTTTCATAGCTTCCTCCATGTCTATCTTATCTTTGTTTGACCGGGGATCACATTTCCGTATAGTTGATTCCCGTCTCCTTGTCAAAGAAATGCATCTTTGACGGCATGAACACGAAATCAATCCGGTCCCCGATCTGACTGATTTCATATTTCGATACTCTCGCCACTGCCTGTGTTCCGCCGAAGTTGAAGTACAGGTTGTTTTCATTCCCCATCACTTCCGTATCCGTGATGACCGCATACTGCCGGTTGTCACTGTGAAGATCCATATTCTGGGCATCCATCTTGATATCCTCACCGCGGATTCCAAGTACCATTTCACCCTGGTGTCCACCCAGTTTTTTTGCCATTCCCTCTGATAAAGTGATTGTATTTCCATCGGCGAATTTCACCGTATTTCCGGAAACAGTGACATCAAAGAAGTTCATCTGAGGGGAGCCGATGAATCCGGCGACAAACTGATTCTTCGGATGATCATAAAGTTCCATAGGCTTTCCAACCTGCTGGATAATTCCGTCCTTCATAATAACAATCCGGTCTGCCATGGTCATTGCTTCCACCTGGTCATGCGTAACATATATTGTGGTTGCCCCCAGTTCTCTGTGGAGCTTGCTGATCTCCGTCCTCATGCTGACGCGAAGTTTCGCGTCCAGATTTGAGAGCGGTTCATCCATGAGGAACACTTTCTGATTTTTTACAATCGCACGCCCGAGAGCAACTCTCTGCCGCTGTCCTCCGGACAGATTTTTCGGTTTACGATAGCGGTATTCTTCCAGTCCAAGGATATCAATCGCCCAGTCGACCTTTTTCTTAATCTGGTCCTCCGGCATCTTCATATTCTTCAATCCGTATCCGATGTTCTTCTCCACCGTCATATGCGGATACAGTGCGTAGTTCTGGAATACCATGGCAATACCTCTGTCTCTCGGCGCCACTTCATTCACTTTTTTCCCGTCAATATAGAGTTCTCCTCCGGTGATCTCCTCGAATCCGGCAATCATACGTAATGTTGTGGATTTTCCGCAGCCGGACGGACCTACAAAAGCAATGAACTCTTTTTCTTCAATATCAAGGTTGAAATTTTCTACTGTATTTTTATCTGATCCAGGATACATTTTGCAAATATTTTTAAATTCTATAAAACTCATCTTCTTATCCTTCCTTTGAACCTGTTGATGTTACGCCTTCCACGATCTGTTTTGAGAACAGAGAGTAGATAATAATAACCGGAATCGTAACAAGAGTGATAACTGCAAGTGTCTGTCCCATCGTTGTGTTTTCGTTCGATGTGATTGAGTTCAGGCCGATCTGAGCCGTCAGCAGATCACTGGATGTAAATACCAGTGATGGCCAGAGGTAATCATTCCATACATTCAGGAATGTGAATACGCTGACTGTTGCCACAACTGTCTTTGACATCGGCAGAACCATGGTGAAAAAGTATTTTACCGGTCCGCAGAAGTCAAGCTGTGCCGCCTCATACACATCGTCCGGCAGACTTACGAACACCTGACGGAACAGAAAGATATTAAAAGGATTCACAATCAGCGGAAGAATATATCCTACAATTGTATTCAGCAGCCCTGCCTTTGCAATAATCAGAAAGTGAATGGTGATGACTGTCTCTGTCGGCACAATCAGCAGCATAATGATAATCATAAGCCACTGGTCACGGAATGGAAACTTGATTTTTGCCAGCGCATATCCTGCAAGTCCATTTACCACAATACTTAAAAGAATGAGAATTGCCGCATAAAAGAGCGTATTCGCCATATATCTCAAAAAGCTCGTATCGGTGATAATGGAAACATAGTTTTCAAAGAAATTTCCGTCAGGTGCCGGAGGGATAAATGCCGCAACCGAATTCATGTCAGCGGTGATTGCCGCATCCGGCTTAAAGGAGTTCGCCAGCATCCATATGACAGGAAACAGAAAGAAGATTGACAGGATCAGCAGTACTGCTACCAGGATCCAGTTAATTCGCTTTTGCTTTTTTGTTAACATGCTTTCTCTCCTCCTTGTCCTTAGTCAATACATTTTGAATAATCGTCAGCACTACGACAAATACGGTAAATACAACTGCCATCGTAGACGCAAGACCCATTTCCCAGTTCACAGTACCTGTCTCGTAAATATCGTAGACGATCGTGTAGGTCGAATGATCCGGACCTCCTCCGGTCATAACCATCGGCTGAACCAGCATACGGAACGCGCCGATTGTAACCGTGATGAACACGAAGATACAAAGAGGTTTCAGTTCCGGAAGCGTAATATCTTTGAACTTCTGCCATGCACTTGCATGATCCATCTCCGCCGCCTCATAGAGTGCCGGATTAATATTCTGCAGACCGCCAAGGAAGATGATCATCTGATATCCTACACCCTGCCACACACTCATGATGGCAATAGACGGAAGCGCCTGGTCTGCACTGTGGATAAACGGCTGCGTGTCAATTCCGAAATTCGCAAGCAGTGTGTTCAGTATCCCTTCCGGGCTGTAAATCTGCATCCATAAAGTAGATACAACAGCCAGAGACATTACAACAGGTACAAAAAACGCAACTTTAAAATATTTCTTACAGTGCGCGGCTTTGTTGATCGCAAGAGCAAGCAGCAGCGCTCCGCCGCACTGAAGAGGTACGATGATAACTACAAATTTTACAGTATTCAAAAATGACTGTACAAACAATTCGTCTTTAAAAATATTAATATAGTTTTCCAGCCCTACAAAATGTGTCAGCTCAGGGTTCAGCGCAAAGTAGTCTGTGAAGCTGAATCCGAAAGTCAGAAGCATCGGCAGGAACAAAAACAACGTGAGCAGTACAAGTGCAGGTCCGAAAAACGCCATTCCCATAATTGAATTTTTCTTTTTCATTGTTTATTTCCTCGTATAACGTTCCAGTTTCGCATCAATTCGTTCCACCGCCTTGTCAAGTTCGGACGAGGCGTCTTTTCCGCCAAGTGCCACACTTTCAAGCACTTCCTGAAAAGAGGTGCTCACCTGCGGGTATACCGGCGTCTTTGGCCGCGGGTGGCCATAAGTACTCAGCTGTTCATATAGTGCGCTGTAGTTTTCGTCCGTCTGGAAAACATCGATGCTCTCGAATGCCCCGTAGGTGGACGGAAAGCTTTTCGCCATCTCCCAGATCCGGATCCCGCTGTCCACGCCGCTCATCCATTTGACAAGCTCGGTCGCTCCTTCAATCTCCTCCGTCTCCGATGATGCTGCAAATGCCCAGGAACCTGTCGGCGTATAAGTTCCGCCGTCCCAGTTGTCATTTATTTTTATCATGAAGAGAGGAAGGGATTACTACATGAAAACAAAGAAGGTCACTTTTGCCGATATTGCATCCTATACCGGCTTTTCCAAAACAACGATCTCCCGCTATTTCAATAATCCGGATTCCCTTACGTTAGAAAATCAGCAGAAGATCGCAGATGCTCTTGTAGCACTAGATTATAAAGAAAATAAGGTTGGAAGGATACTGGCAAGCGGAAAAACGGAATTCGTCGGCATTATCATACCAAATCTGTACCTGCATTATTATTCAGAGATGCTTAATCAGATCCTGGCTACATACGAAAAATACAAGTATAAATTTCTCGTATTTGCGGGCAATGACAAAGCAAACGTAGAGCGGGCATATATAAAAGAGCTCCTCGCTTACAATATTGAAGGGCTCATTACTCTAAGCGGAACGATTCCTTCACAGGAACTTGCTTCCTACAATATCCCTGTTGTTGGGATTGAGCGGGAAGACCAGTATATCTCCAGTGTGAATACAGATAATTATATGGGAGGTGTACAGGCCGCAAGTCTGCTCAGAAAGAGTGACTGCGATATCCTGATCCATGTAAACAGTGATCTTCCGGACACGATCCCTGCTTCTGGCCGAATCAGAGGTTTTGTTGATACATGTAAAGAAAACTCCCTGCCTTATGAACTCATTCTTACGCATCTTGGCAATACATTTGAAGAAAACAAAGAACGGATTTCCGGCCTTGTGGATCAGCTTGAAAGTAAATATCCCGGCAGGAAGAAAGGGGTATTTATGCCTAATGATACCCACGCAAATGTGCTCCTGAATATTCTCTTTCAAAAATACGGGAAACTTCCGGAAACATATCAGATCATCGGCTTTGACGATTCTCCGATTTCCAGAGAGGCCGTCATTCCTATGAGTACAGTCGGCCAGCAGATCTCTGTCATCGCCAATGAAGCAATGAACATTTTGTCCGCACAGATGGCAGAACGTAAGAAAAGACGGCCGGAACCGTTAAAAGAACCGGTGCATAAGATCATTCCGCCGATATTGATCAGGCGCGAAACAACAGTATAACACTACTCACCTGACACTTTTTCCGAAACCGGATACCGGAGATGCTTGCCGTATCCGGTTTTTTCTTTCTTCTTTCCCTCATTTTCTCTCATTTACTCCTGTTTCTATTGACACATCCGGTATTTTGTATTACCATATACTCAAGCTATTTGGTATTACAAAATAGGATGTGATAATTATGATCTCGACGCAGATGTTGAAAGGAACACTGGAGGGCTGTATCCTTGGCATCATCCGAAAAAGAGAAACATATGGATATGAAATCTCAGAGGCACTTGGACAGTACGGCTTCGGAAAGATTACGGAAGGAACCATCTATCCGATTCTCCTGCGGCTGGAGAAAAATGGAATGATCCGTGCCACTTACCGTCAGTCCGACGTAGGTCCGAAGCGCAAGTACTATTCACTGACGGAAGACGGGGAGGCGGAGTTTCAGTCTTTTCTGACAAGCTACCGGGAATTATCCTCTGCCGTCGCCGCCCTGCTTGCCGATGTGAAGGGAGGGAATGATCATGAATAAAAGAAAAGCGTTACAACAACAAAATAATCATTATGAAAAGCAGCTTCCGGAAGAGACAAGACAGATCCTGACCGATATTGTCGTCTATCTGAAATCCTTTCCGATCAGCGAATATCAGGTAGAACTTGTTCGTCTGGACATTACCCGGATGCTGCTGGAGGGAGCTGCAAGAGGGGCTTCTGCTTCCGAAGTTCTCGGAGAGGACTACAAAGAATTCTGCAAAGGCATTGTAGCAGAACTTCCGCCTCGCACGCCTTTACAGACGATCGCATATCATGCCGACATTCTGTTTCTTGGTCTTGCGATTCTGATGCCGCTCTGGATGGTCACCGGACTTCTTGACAGCGTACAAAACGGCGGCAGCATGATCCACGTTCCGGTCTCCTCGGGAACGATTTCCGCAACCTTGATCATCCTCGTCGTCTCTTACGCGATTGTACAGTATATTTGCAAGACTTCTCTTGAAGATGAATCCGAACAGGCTCGCCGGAAAAGCCGTTTCCGTTTCATCCTGATCCTGTTCTTTGCCGTCCTGGTCTGCATGGCACCGGCAATTCTGTTTCGGAATACCATCCTTAACGTGCACATCGCCGTCTACATTGCAGGATTTGTGATCTGCTTTGGCGTACACAAACTGCTGGCTGCGTATACGGACTAGTTTGCTTCCCGGCCCGCCCGGCGTTATAATAAACGTAATCAAATTGTTCAGAAATTGTCTTTAGAGGAAAGGAGCATTTAGTATGAATTGTTCAGACGTAATCCGTGAAAGAAGAAGTATCCGCAAATATAAAGAACAGGTTACAATCCCGCAGGAGGATTTTGAGAAGATGCTGGAAGCTGCCATGATGGCGCCAAGCGCATGCAACACAAGGCCGTGGGAATTTTTCGTCATTACCAACCGTGATACAATGGCCAGACTTCAGGAAGCTCATCCATACACCAGTATGCTTACCACCGCCTCCGCTGCCATCGTTGTCTGTGGACAGCCGGATCTCCAGGAAGGTAAATGTGGACCTTACTGGCCGCAGGACTGCGGCGCAGCCATTGAAAATCTTCTCCTTCAGGCAAAAGATCTCGGATACGGCACCTGCTGGTGCGGCTGCTATCCAACCATGGACCGGGTGGAAAAAATCCAGGAAATCTTGAATACTACAAGCATACCTGTTGCAATCGTGGCAGTCGGCGTTGCAGATGAAACACCTGCGGCAAGAGGGGGATTCGATCCGGACCGCGTGACGTATATCCGGTAAAAACTTTACTCTAAAAGGAGGGGAGGGACAGAAAGCTTCTCTTTTGGAAGCCTTCTGTTCCTCCCCTCCTTTTTAGGGAAATACAAAGTGGCTTTTATATTGTCTATTCAAAAAATATTTGTTCAAAGGCAAAATAGTCACATTCCATTCTTTCCCTCTGCTTCCGTCTTGCCTAAGATATAGAGAAATGCAATGGCCGGTACACGCAAAATCGGTACCATTGTTTCGTGCCTGGTAATACCAAAATCGTCCAGGCGTTTTGTGATTAAAAAGGCGTTTGTTACTTTGGATTTTTCGTCCTTACACAACTCTACAATGGCATCTGTCTCCGCAATGTGGGATTGATTACGATATTTTACTTCACAGAGAATCTTCTGGCGAGGAAGTTCCACTACCACATCAACCTCTTTCTTATTATCCTTTGCCTTTCTGAAATATCCCAGTTGTGCCGGACTGCCCTGATAGAAGGAAACCATATGCTTGTAAACAGTTGTTTCCACCATTGCACCAAGTTCCTTTTCATCCGAAAGTACATCGTCAATCATCAGCACAGCATTACGGATAGCCGCATCAGCGACAAATATTTTCGGTTTCCCTTTTAGCGAACCTTTGCTTCCCACATTCATCGGCTTTGCCAGATAAATGAGATTGGACATTTCCAATGCCTTGATATAACTATCAATTGTTGTGATCGAGATATTCTCCAATTCCTTGGCTGCGGTAGTTGCATTAAAAATCTCCGTAGAATTCATACACAGGTAGAGAAACAGCTTTTCCATCAGTAAAGGACTTCGTATATTAAATAGCGACAGTACATCGCGCTTAATAACTTTATCAACCACATCTTCTCGCAGCATCCTTTGGGCATAGGCATCATCGTCCGATAATACCAGCTCCGGAAAGCCTCCAATCATAAGATAACGGTTAAAATGATTTTGCAGCGGAATAAATTTATTCATCAAATCACCAAGTTGTGCCAAACCATAGCCTGGAAGCTCTGATAGACGTAAATCCTCCGGCAGAAGAGGCAAGTCCAGATCAAGTAACCTGCAATACTCATAAAATGACATGGTCGGTATTTTGAGAACACTCCATCGACCTGTACCGCTGTCTGCAGAACCCTTTTCTAAAATAGGACTGGCAGATCCTGTGGCAATCAGGCGAATATCCTTTCTGCTATCATAAATCACCTTCATCCAAAGTTCCCAATTTTCAGTATACTGCACTTCGTCAAAGAAAATATACCTTATGCCTTCGATAGGATACATAGATTCATAAATGGACAGCACATTTTCCACATTGACAAGTTTCAGAATCGGATTATCAAAAGTAGCGTACAAAATGTTTTTAGGATTGACTCCCTCATCAATCAGATGCTCAATAATCTGATATAAAATTGTCGTCTTACCTACACGCCTCATACCAGACAAAACGGCAAACCTCCGGATGCTCTTATGTGTGAGCGTTTTCAGAGCTTCATAATATGCCAGCCTCTTTTGAGGCTTACTTTCTTCCTTTATAGCAGAAGGTGTACGCCACCACGGATTATACTGTTGCAATACTTTTATAACCTGTTCATCACTTACAATTGCCATAATACACCTCCATAATATTATTATTCCGTTGGAATTCAACTACTATACAATTCATTTTTCTTTTCCGTTTACAAAGTATATTATAGCAATAGTTTTAGCAAATTGCAAATCATACTATGGAAATAGTCCACGATTTTACTTTAATTTTTTCAACACCTCCCCAATATCCCCATCCACGCAGACCGACCGCTCCGCAATCGGTTCCGGTGCCGCAGCCTCCCCGTAGTTTACACAGGCATATACTGCTTTCGGGTTTTGATTTGTTTTCTGCCAGAATGGGTACTTGATGATTCCCGGAGTGTTAAATCCGACTCCAAGCTCCAGAAACAGGATCTTTCCATTCTGGTGTCTGCGCAGGAAATCCGCATACCGTTCTGCTGCCCGGTGCCATCCTTCATCTTCCACAAAGGTATCGTCTGCGCGCAGATTCATTGCCATCGGTTTCCCGCATTTCGGACAGTAAGGGACAAGTTCCGACGGGATCTGCCGTTTTGGCACTGTTCCATCCGTCAGAATCAGTTCTCCATTCTCTGCAATCTCAAATCCCTGTGCCTGTACCATTTGCCGAACCACTTCTTCATTTTCATAATTTTTCGGATGGCACGGCTTACTGCACTGGAACAGCCCATAATCCCCCTGGGTGTAGAAAAGGCGGTGTTTCTCAAATCCTGCCTTCTGAAAACAGTGATCTACGTTGGTAGTCAGGACAAAATAGTCTTTGTCTTTCACCAGATCGAGCAGTTCGTCATAGACCGGTTTCGGTGCATCCATATAGCGGTTGATCCAGATATAGCGGCTCCAGTATGCCCAGTGTTCCTCCAGCGTATCATATGGGTAAAATCCGCCGGAATACATATCATGAAATCCATAGCGTTTCTCAAAATCAGAAAAATAGTTCCGGAAACGTTCTCCGGTGTAGACAAATCCCGCAGAAGTGGAGAGGCCGGAGCCCGCGCCGATAAGCACACTCTCCGCCTCATTCAACGCTTTTTTCAGTTTCTCTATATTCATTTCCCCGGACTCTCCCGGTTTTTTCGACCACAATCTTGATAACATCTTTCTCACCTCATACTCGTTCTATTGCCGATACCGGAC
Source organism: Pseudoflavonifractor sp. BSD2780061688st1 E11 (assembly GCF_005844125.1). Taxonomy (NCBI): domain Bacteria; kingdom Bacillati; phylum Bacillota; class Clostridia; order Eubacteriales; family Oscillospiraceae; genus Pseudoflavonifractor; species Pseudoflavonifractor sp. BSD2780061688st1 E11. The sequence continues at coordinate 20,970 of NZ_SPHM01000029.1, read as the reverse complement.
AGTGCTCAGAGCAGTTTCCACAATGCAGACAGTGTTCCGGACTGATGTGATACGGTGTTCCTGCATCTCCCGGTGTAATACATCCCTGCGGGCAGACCGAAGCGCAGATGCCGCACCCGATGCACGAATCTGTAATCCGGTATCCCTTTTCTTTCTCCCTGCCATTTCCAATGACATAGGTTTCCCGGAAAATCGGATGTACACCCAGATGGAAATATTCGATCTGAGCGTCCCGGATTTCAAACACGATTCCAATTTCTCTTGTATTTCCCGGGTAGACGTTTTCCAGATACGGCTGCTCCCGGAAAATCGTATCGATCCACTTTTGCTGTTCCTCCTGAGAAACCGGCTTTGCCTGTGCCGACAGCCGGATCATTTCTTTATATCGTGTATAGCCCAGGATCTGCACCCTTCCGTCTTCCAGAAGCTCCCTGCAAAAATCTTTCCCTCTGGCGGTAAAGAAATACAGAGCATCCGGCTCATAATGGACGGCGCTGATATTTCTCACCTGCGGATTCCCCTGTGCGTCCACGGTAGCAAATGCCAGCACACCGACATATTCCAGTTTCTTTAAGCACGTCTTTGCATCCATATCTCTTCTCCTTTTCTTTCTGATATTGTCACCACAATTTTTCCATTGACTTTCCCTTGTTCCATTGCCATGCACGCCTCCCGGATTTCAGAAAACGGATAGATGTTTCCAATGCAGGGACGGATCCGGTGAATATCAAAGAAGTCCAGGATTTCCTGCATGACTGTCTGATCCGGCTGGTTACTGTAAAAGCCTGTCAGATATACTCCGTTTGGAATTCCCTTGATCGGATCAAATCCATTCCATACGCCGGTTCCGCCCAGAATCCCGGTATCACAGACAATGCCGCCTTTTTGTACACAGCGCAGTGTATCCGAAAGAGTTTTCGGCCCGACCAGTTCCAGTGCTTTGGAGGCTTTTGGGATCGCATCGGAAAGTTTCCCGATATCCAGCACGGCAAGATCTGCATCCTGCAGCAGTTTTAATTTTTCTTTCTTATGTGTCGTTGCAATTACCTGACAACCGAGGGCTTTTGCGATCTGAATGGCCGCATAGCCAAGGGCACAGGTGGCACCGCGTACCAAAAGCGTATCTTCCGGCTTCAGATTCAGCCCCTCAAAAAGGGAACCCCAGGCGGTAAAATACGTCTCCGGTACTGCCGCCAGTTCCTCCCACGGAAGATCCGAAGAAACTGCAAAGACATGATGCGAAGGCAGCAGGACATATTCCGCATAACTGCCGTCAAAACTTCTCCCCATGCCTCCCATCAGCGCCGCAACTTTCTGCCCGGTTTGGAACCGGCTGTCCGAAGGATCGACAATTTCTCCGACGCACTCGATCCCCGGAATCACCGGCTTTTTGATGTAATCCGCACGAATTTCGCTCTGTCTTAAAATCTGCTCCGAATGATTCATCCCGAACGCATGAATCTTCACAAGCACCCAGCCTGGCCGGACTTCCGCACCGGAACCTCTGTCAGACAGACCGCTTCCGCCCTGGTCGGCTCACTTAAAACAACTGCTTTCATCCTTTCCGGTATCATGCTGATACCTCCTTCCAACACTGCGGATCCGCGGCATAGAAATTTCCATCCTGTCCGCTTGCGACAGCCGGGCATCCGCGGCACCATGCCAGAAGCTCACACTTTGCACATTTTTCAAATTTCGTATAGTCCCGGTACTGCTCCATCTGACAGATCCAGACGTCTGCAATCCGGTCCGTAAAAACATTTCCGACTTTGCTGTTCTGGACTCTGCGGCACGCATAAATATCTCCGGTCGGAAGAATCGTCAGGTGGCAGTTTCCACAGTTGCATCCGCCGTAAATCATGCCTTCTTCTGCTGCCTTCGGAATCTGAAATTCTCCTGTTTCATATTCATACAGTGTCCAGAGGTGGTCCTTCTTGTTAAAATACGTCTGGCATCCCGCTGCCTCGTACTCTTTGAATTTCCGGTCGCAGTCTTCCAGAAGTTTCCGATAGCGCATCGGCTCAATTCCCACATCTTTCTCCTCGCTGGTCGGGCAGTATCTTGCAAACGCAAAGACATCTGCTCCATGTACTGCAACCGTATCGATAATGTCCGGGATTTCGTCGATATTCGTGCCGGACACCGTTGTCATAATGACCGCGCGTATCCCTGCCTTTTTGATACAGTTAATCTTTTCCAGTGTAATATCAAAGCTTCCCGGTTTACGGAACCAGTCGTGCGTTTCTCTCATTCCGTCCAGGGAAAGCTGATATTTCTCACAGCCATATTCCTTCATCTTCCGGCAGTTCTCATCATTTAAATGAAACGGATTTCCCAGAATGGTAAATGGAATCCCGTTCTCCTTCATCAGGCCCAACAGTTTCCAGAAATCCGGATGAAGAATCGGGTCTCCTCCGGTAATATAAAAATATGGCAGGCGGTGATACACCTTACAGAAATCCAGACAGTTATAAAAAGTTTCCTTCATCTGCTTCCATGTCATCTGGTCCAGTTTTTTGCAGTTATCCTCTGAAAAAATATAGCAGTGCTTACATCTCTGATCGCACTCATCTGTGATATGCCACTGAAAAGAAAAATACTGTTTCATTTCCTTGCTCCTTCCTCTTCCTATCATCCCGCTGTGATCTTTCTATGTCAATCGGCCTCTTGCCGAATTTCTTCTTCATTGGCTCCCCGGAGGCCCAGGCCTTCCGGGAAGTCCGCGTCCGTTTTCTTCTTCCAGCTTCCTATTTGTCAGCTGCTCCACATGCGGAACCACATGCAGACGGTGTCTCTTCCGGCTTGTCAGCTGCTCCACACGCAGAACCGCATGCAGATGGTGTCTCTTCCGGTTTGTCAGCTGCTCCGCACGCTGTGCCGCATGCTGCCGGTGTTTCCTCCGGTTTTCCTGCTGCCCCGCACGCCGTACCGCATGCAGATGCCGGCGCCTCTTCCATTTTTTTGCTCCATCCAAACAGATTCAAAAGTGACATATTCTGTTCCTCCTTTTTTTGTCGTTAAACGTCTTCCTGTTTGCAGTTTTATTGTACTGCCGGGAACTTCCTGAAAAAAGTACGCACTAATCTATTACTTAGTTACCTTTTTATAACCCCTGGATTCAACTGGCATGTTACATTCAAATCTGATATAATATTTCCAGCAAAACTATTGAGATGAGGTGACGCCAGATGATGACAAAAGAAGAAATGCCGGCCTGTCCTGTGGCAACGACAGTACAGCTGATCGGAAGCAAATGGAAGCTGTTGATTCTGAGAAATCTTCGGATGCGGCCGTGGCGTTTTAATGAACTGAGAAGAGACCTGGAAGGGGTCAGCCAGAAAGTGCTGACAGACAGTCTCCGGGCGATGGAGGATGACGGGATCATCACAAGAACAGTTTATCCGGAAGTGCCGCCGCGGGTGGAATATGCCCTTTCCCCTCTTGGTAAATCCATGGAGCCGATTCTTGATGCCATGGAACAGTGGGGCAGTGCATATCAGAAAATGATGAACGAATGATACGGGAGGTACATACATGATCAGAAGTTTTTTACCTGTTGGGCAGGGTGCCTTTTATACAGAACAGTTTGACTGCGGAGTCAATGTTGTCTATGACTGCGGTTCATCCACAAGCAGGTCCGCTATCGAAAAGCAGATTGCCTGCACGTTTGAGTCCAGGGAGAAGATTCAGGCAGTTTTTATTTCCCATTTACACGAAGATCACATCAACGGACTTCCATTTCTGTTATCCCATTGCTGTGTGGAACGTCTGTACCTTCCGTTCCTGACGGAGGAAGAAATCCTTCTGACCAGGCTCATTGCCCGGCTGGAAAATACAGAATCGGAATTTTTATCCAAACTTATCGTGGATCCTTATGGGGCAGTGCAGGATTACACCCTTCCTGTCGATACGCAGACTCCGGAAATCTTTTATGTGATGCCGCAGGATTCCAGCCGCAGACCGGGCGGCAATGTCGGTGCTGTTCCTTCCGGCAAGGCAGTGGATCTGACTGTGTCCGATACAGACTCCGACTGGGGTTATGTGCCTTACAATTTCCAGAATACCCGAAGAAGCAAGGCATTTTTCCGGGGCTTGAAGAAAAATGGATATGATAAAAAGACATTGCAGGCCTACCTTGAGACATCCGATATCTTCTCCTATGACTGGGATGATATTAAACGGATTTACCAGAAATACGCACCGGGAAGTCTCAATTCCAACTCCCTTGTCGTATACTCCGGGCCGCTTACGCCGGATCACCGCCAGATCCGCCCGTACCGCTTTTTCATGCCGGATCTGACAGAACCACAGTCCGGTCGCAGGACCGGCTATCCGGACGGCTGCCTGTATCTGGGCGACTACGACGCCGGAACAAAAGAAAACTGGGACGCACTCACCGGAGAACTCTCTGCCTACATGCCGTCTGTCGGCACCGTACAGGTTCCACATCACGGTTCCATGCACAATTATAACGAAGAACTTTCCTGCGGGCAGTTTGTCCTGATCATCAGCGCAGGATACCAGAATAAATACAAACACCCGCACACAAAAGTTTTAAAAGATATGCTGATGAAAAAAGTCATACATTTCTGGGTAACCGAACAGGCTGGAAGCATGGTACAGTTCCAGATTGAAGAAAAATAGAGGGATTTTAACCATTTTGGGGACGTGTTCCGATGCACCGGAACACGTCCCCAAAACGCAAAAAACGCCCGAAACCCGCATAAAATAAGGGAAAACTCAAATTGTCAGATTTTTTTCATCGGGGACAGGTTCCGAAACGCCGGAACACGTCCCCAATGAATATCATTCAAACAGGCTCATCTGGTGCCAGAGTTCTTGTTGTTTTTTCCTGCCGGCTGTTTCTCGTTGGAGCAGGTCACCGGAGAGTGATTTCAGAAACGGGCTTTCTTCGCCTGCGGATGTGAGGATCAGTTCTTCTTTGGCTCTTGTCATTCCGACGTAAAGGAGCCGTCGTTCTTCCTCAAAATCCGTTTCGTAATATTCGTTTTCCAGAGGAATTTTTCCCTGTTCTGCTCCATATAGAATCACTGCCGGAAATTCCAGGCCTTTGGAGCCGTGGAGGGTCATCAGTGTCACTGCTTCTGCGGTATACTGTTTCTCCCCGCAGCGTTTCAGATCGCTTTCTACTCCAAGTTCCAGCATTGTCAGAAGTTCTTCTATCGTTTCATAGCATACTGCCATCCGGGATAGTTTTTCCATGGCTTTGTTCGTCTCCATTCCCATCTCCTGGATCCATTCTTTCAGAAGTTCTGCCGGGCTCTGTTCCTGGATTTTCTTTTTCCAGACTTGTGCCGTCTCTTCAAACAGCAGACTGCCAAGTGGATTTCCTTCTCCGTCTGTAAACAGAAGGCTTCCTTCTTCTTTTGCCGCCGTCTGTTCCGGATCCAGAAGGTACCGGAAAAAGGCTGCGCTCCGGCGGAGGGTCTCGTCTTTTAAAAAGGATTCTCTTCCTGACACTACGTACGGAATCCCTTCTTTTCTCAGACAGGTTTCCAGAAGTTCTCCCTGCCGGTGTGTCCGGTACAGTACTGCAATCTCGTGGAAACTTCGGATTTTCCGTTCTTTTTCTTCGGACGTTCGCTGGGCCTCCAGCATTCCGATCCCGCCTGCCATGCGTCCAATCTCTTTTGCCACCGTGATGGCCTCAGCCATTTCTCCGCCGGTCTTTAACATCCGGACCGGAACGCCGTCTTTCTGGTTTGGATGGAGGATCCGCTCTTCTCCCGGATTTTCTGAAATCACGGCAAGGGAGCTGTTTAAAATCTGCGGTGTACTCCGGTAGTTTTCTTCCAGCCGGACCATGCTAAGATCCGGGAATTCCCGATGCAGTCTTTCAAAGCAGCGGGCATCCGACCCGCGGAATCCGTAAATCGCCTGATCCGGGTCTCCGATCACAAACAGGCTTTCTCCGCCCCGGTTCCACTCTTTCATCAGTTCATACTGCACCGGGCTGATATCCTGGAATTCATCGATCAGCAGATGCCCGAACGGCTTCCGCCATCCTTTCTCTTCCGGATGTTCCTTTAACATCCGGACCGTCTCCAGGATCAGATCTTCAAAGCTAAAGAGTCCCCGGCCTGCCATTTCCTCGCCATAAGCCTCATAAGTTGCTGTACGGTCTGGTTCCTTTTCTCCCTTCTCCCCGGCCTCTTCCGGATGCAGAATCTGCATTTCCTTCCATTTGGCCGCCTGTTCCAGAAACTCCTTCGGCTCTTCGTCGATTCCAAATCGTGCCAGAATCTCTTCTGCCAGACGGATGCACCGGGTTTCATCCGCCAGAAGAACCCGGACTCCACGCTCCTTCAGGAAACGCAGACAGATGGCGTGGAATGTTCCCGTCTGAAGTCCGGCAAAACTGCTACCCTGCTCTCCAGCCTGCTGCAGCCGGTCCCGGATTTCTCCCGCTGCCTGGTTTGTAAAGGTCACTGCCGTAATCCGATCCGGGTTTATCTTCTGGTCATTCACCAGATACAGAAGTCTCGCAATCAATGTCTTGGTTTTTCCGGTTCCCGGTCCTGCAATGACAGCCGTCCTTCTGGCCGGCGAATGTGCCGCCTTCTGCTGCTTCTCATTAAGTCTGCCCGGATTCTTTCCGGCATTTTCCGCCTGCCGTTTTCCTGTTACTTCTATAGCTTCTTCCTGCTTTTCGTCCGGCTCTTTTCGCTTCGCCGTCACGGCCTCCGAAGCCTTCACTTTTTTCTCCCGTGTTTTCCCGGATTTTGCCTGCTTTCCTACCTCTTCTTTCACTCCCAGCATACTGAAAAAATCCATCTGCCCGTCTGTCTCATTACGCTCTTCCTCATCGAAAATCCGGACTTTTCCGTATTCTCCGTCAAATCCCGGGCTCCATGTCACTTTCCCTGCCCGGAGCCGTTTGATTCCTTCTGCAATCAGTCTGCCGGACACATGCCGGATCTCTTCCACAGGAATATTCCGCAGAATCTCAAACTCGGCCCCGAGTCTTGCCGTCAGCTTCTGGTACTCCCTCTGCACGCCCTTGCTTGCGGAACTGTGTCCCAGAGCCGCCCCGATGATTTCCGGAAGGGGAATCAGGCTTTCAAACCGCTTTGCTCCCGGTCTTTGATACTGTTCCGGCCGGTCCGCCATCTGCTCAATCCGGTGGGACACTCCGATCGTGATCTTGCGCCCGCACACCGGGCAGATCCCGCCGTACTTTTCAGTCTCTTTCGGGCTCAGGCAAAGCCCGCACTTGCGGTGCCCGTCCATATGATATTTTCCTTCCTCCGGGAAGAATTCGATGGTTCCCAGAAGTCCCGCTCCTGTCTCCACCGCGGTTTTCAGTCCCTGATAGGAAAGCTCCGTATCCAGAAGATTCGCCTCCCGCCCGAGTTTTGCAGGAGAATGGGCATCCGAATTGGAGATCAGCTGGAACCGGTCCAGAGCCGACACTCTCCAGTTCATCGGCGGGTCGGAGGAAAGCCCGGTTTCCACCGCCTGCACGTAGCCGGCGAGATCTCCAAAACACTCTTCCACGGAATCAAACCCTGAGAACGCACCGAACATGGAAAAATGCGGCGTCCAGATATGAGCCGGCACATAGACGGCCTCCGGGCACAATTCCAGAATGATTTCCAGCAGATCATGGCAGCTGATGCCGAGGATCGGTCTTCCGTCCGAATAGATGTTTCCGATTTCTTCCATCTTTCTGGATATGATCTCTGCCTTCTGAAGATCCGGAAGCAGAATCAGACTGTGTACTTTCCGCACCTTTCCGCCCTGCTTGTAAATCGAACTGATCTCCCCGGTAATCACAAAGCGCGGAATCATATGATCAGGTGCCGAGTCCTCATGGATCCGGTATTCCTCTTTCAGGACATAGAGACCGTTTTCATCCTGCCGAAGTTTCTCCTTTAACTCTTCCCGCCATGCCGGATGGGTAAAATCCCCGCTTCCGACAAGATGGATTCCCTTTCTTCTTGCCCACAGGTCCAGATGTTCCGGCGTGCAGTCCTTGCTGGTGGCTCTGGAATATCTGGAGTGGATATGTAAATCCGCAATATACATCGCACAAAACTCCTCATTTGTAAAAATAGAACTACCGAAATTGTAACGCGGTCTGAAGATCCGGTCAAGCCGGACACGGGAAAACAAACTCCCGGGCATTATAAAAAGGCCCCGGTACACTACTGTATACCGAGACCTAAAAATAGCATCCCTCTAAAACATTCTTCCTCTGATTTTCGTCCAGACATGGGCCTGTACATACTCATATGCGCGGTCATAGATAAACAGTGCAATCTGGCCTGCAATCCAGATTCCGGCCGTCATAATCGGGGAAAGTTTCTGCCCGCCCAGAATCAGTTCTTCAAAAAATATCAGCATCGGAATATACATGACATTGAACGCCATATATTTGACTGCCCAGAAAATAGTCTGCCGCTGTGTCCGGCTGGAACGTCCCAGAAATCTCCATGCCGCTTCGATGATCACGATATAAAGCCCCATCGCCGCAAAGGAGAAAACATAAAACTTGTTCGGTGCGATCAGAAGACCGAGCAGAACATCAGCCACATAAAAGGCCCCTCCTGTCCTCATTCCGAACTCCCTGATTACAATACCTACAAAAAATGAAGCAGCTGCAAGCAGGAAGAGCGTATTCGTCTCAATCACGCTTCCGAGAGACATACAAACGACCGACAGTGCAATGAACAGACCGCAGAACGCCATCATTTTCCCTTTTACATGCATGAACAAAGATCTCCTCCCATACATTCACACAGCGTATCCGCCAGCCACAAATCACAGCACATATTTCCCGTACCGCAGGATGAGTTTCCACCGTATCCGCCTCCGTACGGATTATTCTGATATCTTCTGCTGTTCCAGTCAATCTGATTTAGCAGCTGACGGTACTGCACATTATTCGGCTCCATATTCACTGCCTGTGCGGCATGTTCTCTTGCTACAACCAGATTTCCGATCCCCGCATTTGCCGCACCGCTTGCGTAATACCACATCGCGGTCCGGTTCGGCATCCTGTCCAGAAGATTGAGTGCCTCACGGTAGCGTCTGTTGTTAATATAGTTAAAGACTGCCTGCATCTCAACGTCGTTGCTGTTTCCGCCGTAGGAAGAACCTCCGCCATAGGATGAACCGCCCCCGTAGGAGTAACCGCCGGAGCTTCCGCCCGATGCACGCTCTTTCATAATCTCATCATATGCTTCCTGTACTTCCTTAAACTTCTCCTCTGCAAGATCTGCCAGCGGATTGTTTACATTCGCATCAGGATGATATTTTCTTGTTAACTCTCTATATGCTTTTTTTACTTCTTCGTCAGATGCGTTTGGGGATACACCCAATACATCATACGGATTCTTTGACATGATCCTGTTCCTTTCCTTCTTTCTTTTTCATCTGAATCAATCTGTAACGATTCCACACTCCATCATACAGGATATTTCGCAAAATGTCTACATCCAAAAGGCAAGGAAGCTTTTCAAATTCTGCACTGCACTCCGCAATCATCATACAGAGAATATTACGTATCCGCTCTTCATAGTCTTTTTCTTTCCGGATACGGATCAGTGGATTGTAGCAATGTTTCTTCATATCTTCTTCCAGATCATCATACGCATCCATCAGATAGATGAACTTTCCGAGGAAAAATCCGATTCTCCTGAGTGTCTCTTCCCACACATCCTTTTTGTAAACAAAGAGCTCTGCCATCATCCGTCCAAAGTATCCTGAGACACGGTCCAGATCCATGCAGTTTTCTTTTTCGCACCTGCGGATTCCCCTCAGCGCCTTTTGGATCACCTTGCTCTGACGCGGATATTTCCGGATAACTGCTCCGGCTTTTTTCTGGAGTACGCCCTTTCCAAGGAGTGCTCCCGGCTTCTTTTCATCGGCCCAGTCATCCTCCAGATGATAATATGCAAGAAGCAGATTCATATCCGCCGCATAGTCTGTAATTTCATTTCGGTTCATTGTCTGCTTTTTCACCGGATGTGCTTTGCAGCGGCGCTGCTCGGTTTTTGTCCCGTATTCATACAGCGACGTCAGCAGGATGATTGCAAACGTCATATCATAGGTCAGTGTCATCTGACCAGAAAATCCATATTTTTCCTTCAGTTCCTGGCACAGCCCGCAATAATACGACCTGTACTTTCGGAAATCTTTCATTTTCAGTTCCGGCTCACAGACTGTTACATATCCAAACATCCACTTACTCCTGTTCTGCTTTTTTTACTTTCTCTATATTTTCAATACGAAATGTCCCTTTACACTGCTGTTTCACACCATATAAAATCTGATCTGCTTTTTTGTACAGCTCAACAAAAGAAATTCCATGATCTGCATAAATTCCTCCAAAAGACAGTGAAGATTTGCTTTTCGGATAATCCAGCTCTATTTTTTCCTGGTATATCCTGCTGATCTTTACCAGTTTACTTTCAATCGCCGGAATGCTGGTACATGGATGTACAAAAATCACAAACTCATCCCCTCCAAGCCGGATGATCACATCATCCTGCCGGAAGCAGTGCTTCAGCTCCTCCGCAACATACTTTAAGACATTGTCTCCTTCGTGATGGCCGTAGAAATCATTAACCTCCTTGAATCTGTCAATATCCAGCATCAGGAAGATATAAGGTTTGCCGTTTCCAAGTTTCTGTGCAACCATCATTTCGCCGCCTCTGCGGTTGTAAAGTCCGGTAAGAGGGTCTGTCACTGATTCTACGAACAGGTTGTTTTTAATCCGTACATTTTCAGAAATGTCAACGATCAAACTGATTACTGCTCTTCGTCCGTCCTGTGTGGTAATCACTCTCCCCCGATCATAAACCCACACAAAATTCCCGTCTTTTTTCATCATTCGGTATTCAATCTCATATTCTCCGCGCTCCCGGCATTCTCTTTCTGCAACAGCAAGCGCTTCATCCTGATCCTTCTTCCAGATCCGGTTCAGTACATTTCCTCCTGTTGCCTGCATGAATTCCTCATATGTATATCCAAGCAGGTCCAGAAGCTTATCATTGACCATGTAAATCGGAAAACCGTCCTCCATATACCCTCCGATCACACCGCTCGGCATCGTCTCGCAGATGATATCGAGAAGTTCACGCCTGGAAATCTGATCCGGTTTTCCAAGGCGGTTTGACAGAATGCGGAATGGAAACCGTTCCTCTTTTTGAATATAACCTTCCAGCAAAGTCCGGTGAAGAACTGAAATCCTGTATTGCCCGTTCTCCTCCACAACAGTGGCCGTTACTCTGGCAATGCTTTCATGTTCATGCTGTTCTTCCCCCTGCATTGCAATCCCGATCTGACAGTAGCAGTCCCAGGAATGTCCGTCCCGGTTCTTTTCCCTGTAATCCGTGATCTGATATAAAATCGGCTTTGCGACACTGTTCAATTCTCCCTCCAGGAACTGGATAAACACTTTCCGTCCGAACACTACCTCGGAAGCGCCCAGAAAATAAACATCTTCTGTCATCAGCGCTGCCGCACTTTCTGCGTCGCGCTTTGTCAATGCATTGTTATAAAACTGATTTAAAGTCTGAAAGACCGGATTGTATTCCCACGTCTTTCCTCCTTTTTCCTTACACTTCATGATTTCCGTTCCCCTTTTCCATATACTTCCTGTCGAATTCATCCTCATCAATCGGCCTGCTGTAGTAATATCCCTGACCGTAGCCGCATCCCAGTGTCCGGATCAATGTTTCATTTTCTTTTGTTTCCACACCTTCCGCTACAGTAGAAATCCGAAGCTTCTTTGCCAGATCCACTACCTGTGCCATAATAATCTTCTGCCGTTCATCTTCTTTCCCCGTAATCGCTGACAGGAATACCCGATCCATCTTCAACTCATCGATATGGAGTTTTCCAAGTATATTAAAAGAAGAATATCCGCTTCCGAAATCATCCATGGAAATGCGGAAGCCTTTCTCCTTTAACTGATCGATCTTCTCATTGAGTTCATCAATATTTCCTGCGGCAAGTCCCTCCAGAATCTCAAGCGTAATCAGATCGCCCGGAATCCGGTACCGTTCCAGAACAGCACATAGATTCTCCACATAGTCTTCCTCGTAAAAGAGGATCTTTGACTGATTCACGGAAATCGGAACCGGTGTGATCCCGGCATCGATCCACTCCCGGATTTTCCTGCAGACATTTTCCACCATATACATATCCAGGCTGGAACAGAACCCATTGCTTTCAAACAGCGGGATAAACTGGTTCGGATAGATGATTGTCCCGTCTTTTGGAATCCATCTGACAAGCGCTTCTGCGCCTCCAAGCTTTCCCGTCCTCATATCCATCTTCGGCTGTAAAAACATCCGGAACTCTTTGTCCTTCAGCGCCTGATGCATATGACTTTCGATGTAGTTCTGCAGTGTTTCCTGCTTATGAAGCTCCACGTCATAAAACCAGACATTATTCCTGTCTGTTCCCTTTGCCGTCTGAAGTGCGAACATTGCATGTGTCATCATCATTTCTGCGGAACTGTCATCCCGCCGCACAGCCACTCCACAATAGATCATAATCTGATAGTTGTGATGCTGGCTCAATGAAAAACGGCTGATCTTTTCCATCATTTCATAGAGACGCTCTCTGATCGCTTCTTCATTCTGCCCTTTTAAAATCATCCAGAAAAAGTCACCGGTATCTCTGCAGAAATACTCTCCCAGATTCACACTTTCTTTCAATACCTGACTGATATGACAGAGAAGTTTATCCCCCTGCGCGCGCCCGAATATTTCATTGATAAATTTAAACTGATGAATATTCAGAACGCAGACACTGTACTTTTCCGGTCCTGACAGCGCATCCTTCATTTCCTGCATAAAGCGGACCGTATTATATGCTCCTGTCAAAGAGTCATAGTAAGCAAGCTCAATCAGCTGTTTGTGATTCTTTCTCAACATCCGATAGCCATAAATCAGCAGAAATACACTCAGACAAAGGACTCCGATAAAAATTGCCCTTGTAACATTGATCATCTGATAAATGGGCGCATTCACCCCCTGCATTGTATCAACACAGAAAAGGTACCAGCCATTCAGGCCGATCGGATTCAGATAAATCTGATACGCCGTTCCCTGATACCGGAATTTACTGAACACGCTCTCATCATTATCGATCGCTTCCCGGATTTTCTCCTTTTCTGCCTCTGTGATATAGTTCCCGTCAAAAATACTCTCCACTCTTCTATTGACGACTTTATTTTTAGAACGAATCAGAAACTTCCCTTCCTTTCCGATCATATGGACATAACCATAACCGTTCATAGCCGTCTTATCATCCAGAATATCTTCAAATGCTTCAATGCTGTCTTTCGCAGTCAGCACACCTGTGATCTCGTCTCCCTGATAGACAGGAACAGCATAGGAAAAAACCTTTTCCCCGGTCCGGGCATCCTCATAGACTCTGGACACCGCGCTCTCCCCCTGCCACGCCTCTCCGATACTCGCCTGCAGTTCCTCTTCCAGATTTTCCATACGGACATTTTTCTTAATCTCTCTATCAACTGTCACCCGGATTCCATCGCCGTCTTCCGTAAAATAACCCATCTGGATAAAACTGTTATGCCGGTTCGATTCATAAAGACCGTTCGCGAAGGCATCCGTATCAATCATGCTGATCGTATTGCTGAACCGGAAGAAACTCGCCAGCGTCTGGAGTGTCTGTTGATCCATCTTGATTTTACGCAGTACATTTGCCTTGTATTCTTCCGCCTCTGAAATCATCTGCGTTGTCATGGTATCTTTCTGCACCCGGCCAAGCGAAGATGTAATAAAGCCTCCCCCGAGGAACAATAGAATGCTGATCACCACAACTACCGCTGTGATTTTCCTCAGCCTTCTCATCAACTGTTTTTCGCTCATATTTCCACATCCTTTAACATGCTTTTATCATAAAATAGAGAAGTATGAGGTGTCAAGGAGTGCAAAAAAATATCTCCAACCATCTTATAATGGCTGAAGATATTTTTCTACGCTCTCCGTTGCACTATAAAATTATAAAAGCTCGTCCTTCTTCGCGAGGATTGCTTCTACAGCTGCGCATGCAGGGCAGTCACAGTACTGTTTGCCTGCAGCTTTTAATTCTTTTCCATGAGCAGCGACTTCTTTTGTCTTTTCTGCTCCGAATACCTGAGCACCCATTTCGGACTCTGCAAATGCGATCAGTCCGTCCAGCGTCATGATATCTTCTTCGAGTTCGGCAATATATTTTTTCGTCTCTTCTGCCTCGTTCTCGGTTCCTACAGCGTCAAGCCATGCCTGTGCTGCATCTTTTGCCTCCTGACTGCATGACGGAGCTGCCATCAGCTCTTTTGTCTTCTCTACTACATAATTTAATGTTTCCTGAGTCATACTGTACACACCCTTTCTGAAAATTTTCTCTCCTACTATTGTAGCACAATCCGGTCCGGATCGGACCATCTATTTTCTAATTAAATCAGAATCATACACTGAAACGGTTTCATTTCCAGTGTGCCTTCGTACACTTCCTTAGTTTCCGCATCGGTCCATTTTCCGATTCCTTCTACGCAGACCGGCTCATTTTTGAAGTTCATAACAAACACAACCCGTTTTCCATTGTCACCGACACGTTCTGTCACGGTCACACCGTACGGCAGCTTTGTCTGAAGCGCGTTTTCCAGAGCGGCTTCCCGAAAGAGATCCTGATAAAACGCCCGCAGGAAATCGAGGCTGGATTCTGCCGCCAGATAGTATGCCTCTCCTTTTCCGAAGCTGTTGCGTGTCACAACCGGAGAGCCGGCGTAGAAATCTTTTTCGTATACTGCAAGCACTTCTGTGTTTTCTTTCGCATGTACGATCTCGCAAAGGTACTGTGCCGGATAAACAGATCCGCCATAGGTAAACTGATTCTCAAATTCTTCAGACGGCGCGTCAATCTCTTCCTGAATGATTCCCAGCACATCTTCCAGTGGGGACTGTCCGGTAAAGCAAAGATCTGTGTCATCCACCATACCGCTGAAGCAGGTGTTAACGAAAATACCTCCGTTCTCCACGAACTTTCTTACGTGCTCCGGATATCCTTCCTTGTACATATAGTTCAACGGCGCCGCCACAAGGCTGTATCCTTCCAGAGAATCGTTCATATCCACCAGATCGGCCTCAATGCCGTTTTCCCAGAACACACGGTAGTGTTTGAGGATCGTTTTCACATAATTAAAGTCAAGACGCGGTCCCTGCGTATCTTCCACTGCCCACCAGTTGTCCCAGTCAAAAATGATGGCGGCTTTCGGCCTGTTTACTGTATGATCAATGAGCGCACCAAGACCCGAAAGTCTCTCTCCCAGTTCGGTCACTTCCCGGAATACCCGGGTATCCGATCCGTTTCTGTGATCCAGCACGGCGCCGTGGAACTTTTCAAAGCCTCCCCGTCCTTTCCGCCACTGGAAATACAGTACGGAATCCGATCCATGTGCCACCGCCTGCATGCTGGAAAGCATGTGCATACCCGGCCGCTTCAGCGGATTGGCCTCGCGCCAGCTGATGGCGGACGGAGAGCTTTCCATCAAAAGGAACGGCGCTTTCCGAAGGGAGCGCATCAGGCTGTGATTTGCGGCTGCCTTTACCGCCATCGGGACTTCATCTTTCTGTTTGTGCCAGTACGGATAATTGTCCCAGGAAATGATATCCACTCCTTCTTTCAATCGGTTGTAGTCCATCCCTTTGAAAAAGTACATAAAGTTCGCTGTAGCCGGAAGATCCGAATATTCTTTTACCGTCCGTGCTTCCAGCTGGTAAAAGTCATTCATCTGCTCCGTGGCAAACCTTCTCCAGTCCAGCACAAGAGCCGTGCTCGTCGTCTCGCCGTTTGGAACCGGACTGTGAATCTGCTCCCAGTCCGTATAGGTGTGGCTCCAGAAGTAATTCCACCACGCCCGGTTCAGATTCTCAAGTGTACCGTACTTTTTCTTAAGCCAGATACGGAATGCCGCCTGGCAGTGTTCACAATGGCAAACGGAATCCGCGAAGTTTCCTCCAAGCTCATTGGAAATATGCCAGAGAATCACATTGCTTCTTTTTCCGAACCGCTTTGCCAGTTCCCGGTCAATTGCCGTGATTTTCTCACGCATCACCGGCGAGGTGTAGCAGAAATTGTGGCGCTTTCCAGGCAGATTTCTTCTGCCGTCCGCCTGCACCTGCATCACTTCCGGATATTTCTGAGTGAGCCAGTGCGGCATTGCCCCGGAAGGGGTTGCCAGGATAACCTGAATCCCTTCCGTTTCAAGCCTTGTGATGATCCGGTCCATCCAGTCAAACTGATAGACCCCCTCTTCCGGTTCCAGCGAAGCCCAGGCAAAAATGCCAAGGCTTACGCAGTTCACGTTCGCTTTTTTCATCAGCGCTACATCTTCTTCAAAAATCTCCGGGTGGTCCAGCCACTGATCCGGATTGTAATCTCCACCGTGGAGAATCCTTTCTCCTAACATTGTTACTCCTCCTGTTTAGATTCCGCGGAAACGGAATGTAAACTCCATCTTTTTGTCTGCGTTTAACAGATATTCCGGATGCGTAACAGACAGCCAGCTGTCGTCTCCTGCAATTCCCATCTGTCCAAGAGCCGCACGTACAACCGTGTAATGAACCTGCGGAAGTTCATACGGATGCTTTGCATTTTCCAGTTCGTGCGGTGTATAAGGAAGCGCGGAGAACATCATCGGTCCACTCTTTTCATCCATTTCAAACAGCATTCCTCTTCCGCTTCTGTCGGTCACTTTTGCGTAGCGTACTTCTTCTTTTGCTCCACATTCCTGCGGCACAATGTATCTTGCCATATTGTCTTTCACCAGGTTCTGGTAGATTCCAAGCTTCGCGCCTTTTTTACGGTCCGCATAGGTCTCAGCCGGTCCGAGTCCGTACCATGTCACATGATCGTAGTCCGCATCCAGCTTGAGCATCACGCCAAACTCCGGCATATCGCCCAGTTCTTTGACCGGATCATAGGAAAGCGTTACCTGTACCGTGCCGTCGCCGGTTACCACATACGTCATCGTACACTCGCCGGCCGGAGTCGTCGGCAGAAGGTAGGTATATGTCACTTTGACAGAATCTTCCGCCGCCTCTACTTCCGGCAGAAGAACTTTGCAAAGGTCGTCCCCCCGGTAATCCTTGTGTGACGCGTACATGCTGGCGATCTTCCACTGTGCGTACCGTTTCGGCATCTGGTTGCCCTGGTCGTTGTCCACCGGAGCTCTCCAGAAATTCGGCTTTGGAATTTCCTTGATCATTTCTTTTCCTGCATAACGGTAGGAGACAAGTCCTCCTTCCGGCCCGGAGAAGATCGCTTCAAAAGATTCTCCCCTGACACCGATGTTATGCTTGCTGCGGATTACCTTCACCGGACGGCTGCATGCTTTCTTCTCTTCCCTGATCGCATAGACATACTGTCCGAATGCCACTTCATGTCCTGCTTTCGCCCAGATCGTGTTTTCTTTCAGCCGGAAGGAAACCGTGATCGTATATTCTCCCGGAATCGTCTCTTTTGGAAGCGGCAGATCATACACCTTCTCGGAGAGCGGTTCCACATCGGTTGCCATAACAAGTTCTCTGACTGTCTTTCCGTTCCGTGCCGCTGTTACCACGCATTCATACACACCGGTGTTCAGGAAGAGGTTCTTGTTGATGACTTTTACCTGATCCTTTGTCACTTCGGCTGTAATATTCTGATAGTTGAATTTGACTTCCTGCATCTTCGGGGACGGCTCTCTGTCACCGCCGTATACAATCCCGTTGGCACTGAAATTGTAGTCGGTCGGTCTTTCATTAAAATCGCCGCCGTATGCCTGGAATTCATTGCCATAACGGTCTTTCTTATAAATCGTCTGGTCAATGTAATCCCAGATAAATCCTCCCTGATAGAGCGGTTCTGTATCTGTCAGATCGGTATACTTGTGCATTGCCCCGCAGGAATTTCCCATGGCGTGGGTATACTCACAGCAGATAAATGGTTTGCTTCTGTCTTTTGCAAGGAATTCCTTGATCTTTTCCACCGGTGTGTACATCTGGCTCTCCATATCGCTGGTATCATTGTAGCGGCGATCCTGGAAGACGCCTTCGTAATGTACCAGTCTCGTCGGATCTTCCTTGCGGAAAAACTGAGACATTTCATAAATATCTTTTCCTCCGAAAGACTCATTTCCGCAGGACCAGATCAGGATGGACGGATGATTTTTGTCCCTCTGGTACATGGAATTCACACGGTCCAGCATCATCGCAAGCCATTCCGGTTTGTCATTTGGCACAATGAAATCTTCATCCCCGTCCATAGGATAGGTATCCCAGCTTCCGTGGCTCTCCAGGTTCGCCTCATCAATCAGATACAGACCGTATTCATCACAGAGTCTGTAGATCAAAGAGGAGTTCGGATAATGGCATGTCCGCACTGCATTGATGTTGTTCTGCTTCATGATGGTCAGGTCTTTTCGAAGCTCCTCTTCCGATACATGTCTTCCGCTCACAGAGCTGAATTCATGCCGGTTAACCCCTTTGAAGACAATTCTCTTACCGTTCAGTGTCATGATGCGGTCTTTCATCTCAAATCTGCGGAATCCCACTTTCTCCGGAATGATTTCCATCAAAGTGCCGGAGGCGTCTGTCACGGTAATCGACAGGTCATAAAGATTCGGCTCTTCCGCACTCCAGAGCGCCGGATGATCGATCTCCCAGGTAAAGACATTCTCTCCATTCAGTTCCTTCTCTTCCTCGAAGCAAACTTCTCCGTGGTAAGAAAGCAAGAACTTTGCTTTTCCGCTTCCCCATGTCCGGGTGCAGATTTCCAGCTCCGCCTTTTCCAGCGTCTCATCCGGAACTGCGCGGATTCTAAGATCACGGATATGGACTTCCGGCACCGTGTACAGGTAGACATCCCGGTAAAGCCCGGAGAAGCGGTAGAAGTCCTGATCCTCACACCAGCTTCCGGACGTCCATTTGAATACCTGCACAGCCAGCTTGTTTTCGCCTTCTCTTACATAGTCAGTAAGTTCAAAGTCGGACGGTGTAAAGGTATCCTCGCTGTATCCCACAAAGGTACCGTTTACCCAGACAGCCATGCCGCTTTCTGCCCCCTGGAAGGAGATAAAAAGACGTTTGCCTTTCATTCTCTCCGGCACGCGGAAATATTTCACATAGCTTGCGACCGGATTGAAGTGCTCCGGAATCTCTCCCGGACGGATGTCCTCACGTCCTTCCCACGGATACTGTGTATTCGCGTACTGCGGCGCATCATAGCCCTCCATCTGGATATGGGCCGGCACCCGGATATCATCCCAGGAAGCACAGCAGTATTCATCTTTCTCAAATCCTGGCACAACTGCGTCATAATTTTTCGCATAATGGAATTTCCAGATTCCATTCAGGCTCTCCTGAAACAGACTGCATCCTGTTTCTCTGTCCGCTTCGGACGCATAGTACGCATGATCGGAGTGAGCCTCTGCTCTTCCATCACAGAAATACTCCGGATTCTTTACGTTTTCATAATTAAATGTTCTCATAGTTTCCTCCTCTTTTTCCCTGAATCTTTGTATGAAAAAAGGAGTCCGCCGCATTTGCGGCAGACTCCTGCTCTTATGCGGGCTCTCTGTCTATTATTTTACGGCTCCTGTAATACCTTCTGCAAACTGTTTCTGAAGTACGAAGAAGACGATCATAGTAGGAATGGAACAGAAGAGAACTCCCACCATTAATACACCATAGTCTGTTGTATATCCACCTGAAAGGTTGGCAATCAACATCGGCATTGTCTGTGACTCCGGAAGGGTCATAATTACCTTCGGCCACAGGTATGAATTCCATGCATTCATAAATGTGATAACCGCTGCTGCTGCATAGGTTGCTTTCATCATCGGCATGTACATTCTTACGAAGATTCCGATTTCGCTCAGTCCGTCGATACGCGCTGCTTCCATAACGTCAACCGGGAAGTTACGTGAATTCTGACGGAACATCATAATCAGGAACGGCGTCGAAAGAGACGGGAGGATAAAACCTAACGCCGAGTTCAAAAGCTTTGCTGATGAAAGCAGTCTGAACAGAGGAATCATCGTCGCTACCTGAGGAATCATCATGGCAAGAAGAATAATGGAAAACAGAACATCCTTTTTCTTGTCATGATACAGCTCAAATCCAAATCCTGCAAGAGAACAGATCAAAATCGCAAGAACTGTCTGCAAAATAGAATACAGGAAAGAATTGCCCATTGCTCTCCACAGATCATTGCCGTTTACAAGATTCTGGAAGTTTTCGATAAAATGTCCGCCGAGCGTCAGCTTTCCGTTTGCCACCTCGAAGGAAGTGTTTGTTGCTGCTGAAATCATCCAGTAGAACGGGAATACGGAAAGGAACGCTACGATAATCAAAAATATGTATGTAGGAATCAACCGGCGCTGAATCATACTTCTATTTCTTTTCTTAGTCACGCGTATCACCTACTTTCATATTGATAAATGCCAGGATCGCAACAATAATAAATACGAAGAATGACATTGCCGTCGCGTATCCGAAGTTTGCAACCCCCTGTCCAAGTGAGTTGTTGTAAATATAATGTGACATGGTGATCGTCGCATTTGCCGGTCCGCCGTTTGTCAGGTTGACAGACTCATCGAACAACTGAAGCGTTCCGTTGATGGACATGATAAATGTCATGATAATCGTTGGTTTCAAAAGCGGAACCGTAATACCCCAGAATGTCTTCCATCCGTTCGCACCGTCAATCTTGGCCGCCTCGTAAACGGAATATTCAATATTCTGCAATCCTGCAAGATAGAATACCATGTTGTATCCTGTCCATCTCCAGATCAGGGCGATGATAATAACCGCCTTTGCGCTGGCTGCATTTCCAAGGAAATTGTAATTGGACTCCAGAATACCAAGATTAAAAAAGTGTCTTCGACACTTCAGCCCCCTAGCCCCCATTCATGGGGGAATTGGGGGTTTCTTTTTATGTGTTTTT
>NZ_SPHM01000028.1:0-48906 GCF_005844125.1 Pseudoflavonifractor sp. BSD2780061688st1 E11 | reverse complement strand
AACTGCAACTTCATGGCCCATATGCCTTGTAATTCTAACTGCAACAACCTATGTTGCAATTAATTTTTCAATTAACCTTCGTGCAAGCTATGGCAAAGCATTATATATAGGTATTTGATGAAATAGACGGTGCACACTCGTGACTTTAGTCGTGAGTAAGCCGTCCTTTTTTAAATCAAATCAAGCAGAACGTTTGTTCTTTTTTACCTGTATATGGTATACTTTAAATATGGATAAAAACTATATTTTTGCAGAACATACCAACGTTACACATGGTAGTGGATACGTGTATCTTTTACAATATCATATTGTTTGGGTGACAAAATACCGGAAACCCGTACTTGTCGGGATGGTTGCAGCTGAAACAAAACGGCACCTTTTGGAAACTATGGAACAACTGCAGATGGAATGTCTTGCCATGGAGGTCATGCCTGACCATATTCACCTCCTTGTGATGGAGCTGATCCCGGACGACAGCCAGAGAGCCGGCTTTGCGCAGCAAATTGGGAACGCACGTTTTATGCGCAATCAATATCTGAATGACCGTATCGCTTATTACAAAGAAACCAGGAAAACTTTACCCGTGGATGTCTATAAAAAGAAATACTTCCCAAAACTAAAGGAACAGTATAGTTTTTTGACTCTTTCTGATAAATTTGCCCTGGAATCCGCCATAGAGCATGTGGACACGGCATACAAAAACTTCTTTGAAGGTCGGGCCGCGTTCCCTAAATTTGCTTCTAAATGGAAGCCGTCAGGGAATACCTATACTACAAAGTGGACAGGTAACAATATCCGCCTGGAAGAGCATGACGGACTGCCATATATCAAGCTGCCGAAAGTCGGCTTGGTACGGTTTATCCTGCCGAAAAAGCAGACCATTCAAACCCTGGTGCCGCATGGGACATCCATCCTTTCCGTTGCAGTGAAAAAGAAAGGGGATCGTTATACCGCATCCTTACAATTGGAAACAGTTGTAGAATCCCCAGTGCAGCTGAATCAAATGTCGGTTCGTGATATCATGGCTGCAGATATGGGAATCAAGCTATTTGCTATTATCGGCGGCGAAGATTGGGAAAAAGAGATACCGAACCCACGGTGGATCCGTATCCATGAAAAGCGTCTGCGTCGCCTGCAGAAATCCCTGTCCAGAAAGAAGTATGACAAGGAAACCCACACCGGCTCTAAAAACTGGGAGAAAGCCAAACAAAAAGTAGCTGCGGAGCACCGGAAAATTGCAAACCAGCGGAAAGATTTCCAGCATAAACTGAGTCGCCGGATTGTAGACAGATGCAGTGTATTCTGCTGTGAGGACTTGAACATCCGTGGGATGGTCAAAAACCGACGCCTTGCGAAGGAGATATCTTCTGCTTCCTGGGGGCAGTTCCTGACAATGGTAAAGTATAAGATGGAACGTCAGGGAAAACATTTCATACAGGTAAGCCGCTGGTTTCCATCCAGCCAGACCTGTTCCCGTTGCGGATTTCAAAATACAGTGGTAAAAGACCTTGTGATCCGTTCATGGAAGTGCCCAAAATGTGGCACTTACCATAACAGGGATGTGAATGCAAAAAATAATATCCTCGCCGAAGGAATCCGGCTGCTGCAAAAGAATGGAATCATTGTTACCGTGTAAGAGAGAAAAAATACCGAATTTGTACCTTAGAAATGAACACCTGTAAACTATATGTGGCTAACAAAGTTGCTGTCGATAAATTCTGTAACCCGTAAACAAAGATCGTGGTACCTCGGGGAACCGTGGGAGCCGTGGAAAGCCCACAAAGCCTGCACTGCGTATAGCGCAGACTGTTTCCGGAAGTCCGGTACAGAGAGCCAGAATAAGACCCGCCCAAAAGGCAGGCATCAGGCAAATGAAGCAGGAAATACCTTTACAAGTGAGCCGTCACTTAAAAACGTCGGTTCAAACTGTATCGGAAGCTCGCGACTTTAGTCGTGAGTAGTTCACACCTCAGGTACTCCGCTAGCGGATGCAGGTGCCGGTACCCTTGCTTACTATGAGCCGTGGGGCGATGTCGTTATGTTTTATGATGACTTTGGGGCCGCAGGTGGTCTGTATGAACTTGGCCAGTCTGTTTCCGGCGAAGAGCTGATCGAAAGTATGAGCGGAACACTGGAAATTACTGCCGGTACGCAGGATGGACAGGAAGCAGAATCCGGTTCCGGCACGGAATGACCGGAAAGAGAGAACGCCCAATTTTATAAGAGCCGCTGCAACTGATGCAGCGGCTCCTTTGTCCGTAAAAAAATTTGTAATTTTTCTATTCTGTCTCGATCTCCTGATTACCTGTAGACCATACATGGCTTTCTTTTGCCGCAGACTTTGTATTCTGCGCCATCACACCGACCAGGCGGTGCGGTACATAAGGTTCTTCCAGCCAGTTGATTTCTTCTTCTGCAAGCACCAGATCTACTGCTTTTGCGGCCCCTTCAATGTGGTGGAGTTTCGTTGCGCCGACAACTGGAGCAGTTACTTTCGTTAAAAGCCAGGCCAAAGAAACTTCCGTCATGCTGACCCCTCTTTTATCTGCAAGTTCTGCCACACGGTCAATGATGACTGCGTCCTGAGCGGAGGTAGCATCATATTTCAGCCTTGCATAGCTGTCTTCTTCCAGACGTTTTGAGGTCTCGCCCGGATGTTTGGAGAGCCTTCCGCCTGCCAGCGCGCTGTACGGTGTCATGGCGATATTGTCCTCCTCGCAGAGCTTTGCCATTTCTCTTTCTTCCTCACGGAAAATCAGATTATAATGTCCCTGAATTGATACAAATTTTGCAAATCCTTCTTTTTCCGCCAGTGCGTTTGCCTTGGCAAGCTGCCATGCGAAGCAGTTGGAAATGCCGATATAACGTGCTTTTCCTGCCTTCGCAATGCGGTTCAGCCCGTCCATAATATCATAAAGAGGTGTCTGATAATCCCACATATGGTAAATATACAGATCGACATAATCCATACCCAGATTGGAAAGACTGGTGTTGATCATCCGTTCAATGTGCTGCTGCCCGGTAATTCCCTGGGCGATTTCTTCCTCTGTCCGCGGGAGAAATTTCGTTGCCACGACGACCTCGTCCCGCTTCGCGAAATCTTTCAGCGCCCGTCCCACGTACTGTTCACTTGTTCCGCTTTGATAGCCGATCGCAGTATCATAAAAATTCACACCCAGATCCAGTCCTTTTTTTATAATTTCTCTGGAGTGCTCCTCGTCCAGAGTCCAGCTGTGCTGTCCGTTCTTTGCATCACCGAATCCCATACAGCCCATGCAGATGCGTGACACCTGCAGATCAGAATTTCCTAATTTCGTATATTTCATGACTGATTCCTCCTCATTCATATTAAATATCCTTATATGGATCGTCCAAGATCATATGCCAGTTTCATATATTTGGACCGCGCTGTCATGGACGGCGTTCCGCATCCTTTCCCGTAAACGGCCCCCAGATCTTCCAGATTCAGGTAGCGTACCAGCGTGTCATAATGTGCTTTCAATGCATCAAAGGTCCAGCTGTCGCTGTTCCATGCCGCTGAGATCACTGCTGATTTCATTTGTTTTCTCTGGATGCTTCCGTTAAATGCACAGAAACGGTCGATCAGTATTTTTAATTGTGCCGACATGCCGTAATAATAAAGCGGTGTGACGAATACCATCATATCTGCTCCGAGAATGCTTTCCCGGATCTGCTCCATTTCATCCTTTTGAATACACGGTCCGTCATAACCGCAGTGAATGCATCCGGTACAAGGATGGATCTTTGCACGTGCTGCATCGATCACCTCCACCTGATGCCCGGTTTCCAGAGCGCCTTTGATAAACTGCTCTGCCAGCATGTTGGATGATCCGTTCTTATTCGGGCTTCCTTCCAGTACAACAATCTTCATCTGTGTTTCCTCCATTCTCTTTTTTAATAGCCAAGTCCGGCTGCCCAGCTTTGAATCTCCTCCTGAGAAGATGAGGCATCTTCTTCGTAACAGTCAAAAATATCATCCGAAATTTCCGCTTCCGGAACGGCTTCCGAAATAATCTCTACGCTGTCTGCAAGCCCTCCGGTTCCGTGGGAGCAGAACAGATACACCTGTTTTCCGGACAGATCGTTTTCTTCCAGAAATGTCAGAAGTGCCATCGGTACGCCGTACCACCAGTTCGGGTATTAAAATGTAGCCCGTCCTCTCCAGCCCTTGAAAACACTGGGCTTAACGGCTTACACAAGTGTGTTTTCTGTTCTTTTTTAGTAGCATATTGCTCCGACCTTTCCTATTTACATTGTACTCTGGCTCACCTGTTTATACAAATACCTATGTTTAATTGTTTACCATACGTTTTATGAATGGCAAGAGACAGCGGCTGCTTGATCCACTGTCTCTATGTATTTTCCTATATTTTGTTATTTACAAGCTTCGGAATTCACTCCGGCTTTTCTTGCTAATGATTTTCTGAAGTCTTTGGTTTTCATCACGGAGCGCCTGATTTTCCTGCCGGAGCCGGAAAATTTCTTCCTGAAGGAGATCGATCCGTCCTTCCATTGCTTTGTCCAGGATACCTCTGCGTGGATTGATGGTTCCGGCCTGCTGTTCCATAGCCAGGTCAATTTCGGCCCTCACAATGGGATTCTTATAGAAGAATCCTCTGGAAGCTCCTGTCATCTTTACGAGCTGCGGAACCGATACCCTCTCTCCCTGATCTAACAGTTTGCGGATTGCCAGTTTCGCCGCAGCAATCTTTTCATCGCTTCGTTCCCGGTTCATTTCAATCATCCTGTCGTATTTGTTCATATTCTTCACCCCATCCATCTAAATTTGCCAGTAGGATTCTGGTCAATTGCCTGTTTTACTTCCTCTCTCAGACCTTCCTGCAGGATTCCGGTAAAATCCAGTGTTTCCGTTTTATAAATCGGATTTTCTTTAATAGGGATATCCAGTTTTTTCAGATCCCATATATCCTTGTCCCGTTCCGGCCGCATATCCTCCGGCTGGATGAACCGCAGGAAGCGTTTCAGGTGCTGAATCACCTTTGCATCCGCCCGGTTTCTCGTACCATATACCGATTCTTTTTCTTCATAAAGCGGGATGCCGTTCTGCAGCATCCATATCTTTAATAGTTCGATCCATTTGGATGGCTGCCAGCCGAGGAAACTGTCAGGTATGTTTTTTCGCAGTTGAAGGGCTTTGCACACCTGATGGTAATATGCCTTTTCATGACAGATAGTGTTCAGCGATACCTGACCGCCTCTGTACAGGAAGTAGCGTCTGTATTCTTCCCGCATAGTTTCTTTTGGAAGAAGGGAAAGGTCAATGAAATTGCTTTTTCCAATAGCTCTTTTCGGCAGATTCCCGGAGGTTTCATAGCATGCCAGTTTCCAATAGTACAGTCTATTTTCCATCTCTGCCTCCTTTCTTTCTCAAACCAGCCGCCAGATTATGTTCCGGCTTTTGGAAAAATCCCATATTCTCTTTTGCGATCTTTTTGGGCATGTAGTCTATATACTGTTCTGTCATTTCCAGATAATCATGTCCCAGGTAATCCCGTACTCCCTGTATGGATACGCCATTGTCATAAAGCATCGTCGCCACTGTGTGGCGGTAATCATGGGACTGGAACAGGTAATCCCCGCCGTCAATCTCATGGTCTTCGCAGAACTTTTTCATCTGATGACGGAAAGTCATGCTCCGGTAAGGGCCGCCGTTTTTGTTCGTAAACAGGTAGTCATCCGGCCCGATCTGGTGGGTTTTGATATAAACTTCCATGATCTTATACAGGCCCTCCGCTATGGGAATCCGCTTATAATTCTTCATCTTTACCTGATACACCTGAATCCAGGTATCATGGTTGGGATACCTCTTTCAGCTTTACCTGGACACCATCATCCGTGAACAGCCCATGGCTGCCGAATCGCTCCGCACCGGGCCGAGTTCCAATGTAGTCAGCATAGGTTTTCTGGTTCAGGATCTCATGGGCATTGTCCTCAATGGCACGGGTGATAAATTCAGAAGCGGTACCCATAGTCTTTTCTCTCTGGTAGTCCTCATACTCCAGCATCGCAGCGCTATCCGGAAAATCCCGCAGGATTTTTTCAATGAGCTTTTGCTGTTTCACTGTTGCCGGAGCCAGCTTGAAAGACTCATCGATCTTCTCCACATCTTCACGGGTGGCGATGTAGGTGGCATACCCGCCGATGGGCTTTTCCTGATCCGGCTTCAGGTACTTAAATTTGGTGACCAGACGGGCCATGGGGAACCTCCTTCCGTTTTAGAGTAAAGAAAAAGCAGGAGACCTCGAAAGAGATTTCCTGCCGGATGCGAATCATATTCTGTTTTATATCATTTGATGGCTGATCAGAGGATTGCTGTAATCGCTCCCACTGCAAGACAGGCGGGCAGGCCAAGAAGCATACCAATACAGGACTGCCTGATATGAAAACGATAGTCCTTATATTCTTCCATATCCTCTGTGCCTGGTATCCTGACTTTTTTCGAATGGCAAAACCAGATGCAATCAAGTATCAGAGCGTCATACCAATCAATGATCAGCCAGATCAGGTAGGAATCCCGAAACCCTTTCCAGAATGTATCCGCTCCATTAAACTGTTTCAGGACAACAGCGAAGATGAACACAAAAGCAAGCAGGGCGATCCCCTTTCGGAGGATATCTGCCCTGGTAAAGCGTTGTTCTCTTTTTTCGATCAATCCTAATTCCATACATTTCTCCCGTATGGCCGGGGGATAATCTCCCACTGAGGTAAGGGGATTTTTCAGCGTCAGTGACACAATCAGAACTGTGAATAATAAGATACCAATCAGACTTTCTATCATGACCGCCATATTCACTTTACCTCCGATATCCATTTTATCGTTTTATGGAAAGCGTCTTCACGGCTGCGCCTGCAATCTTCCGGATATTGTCTCTCAATTTTAAACATTTTCAGCTTAGATGGATTTAATGGAACAAGAATGTGGCTTGCTTTTTCATATTCCAAGACATCCACCCGGAAAGCAAACCGGTGTTTTTCCAGGCGGTTTACCATATATGCCACTGCCTCTTTGCTGGGCCACATGAGATCTTCCTTTGCGTAAATAAATAAAATGTTTCCCTGAATGTTCTCCACATGAATGGCTGTATCCTCATCAAAATGTTTCAGCGGTTCTTCGTAGATGTAGGATAACTCGAACTGCTGATGGAGGATGAGGTTCCGGATTGCCGGCCCATATTTCAGATGCGCTGTCATACACGGAAAATCTTTTCCCCTGTATGTGAATTCGGAGGCAGATGAAAAAGTTTTCGATGCCATGCTTTTATTCCCGTACATGCCTCCCCATATACAGTGGATCGGGGAGAGGGCAACAACGCCGCAGATATCCGGCATAAGAGAAGCGCAAAGCAATACCAGTTCAGCGCCTTTTGAAATGCCATACATGATAATCTTTTCATATCCTTTGTTTTTCAGCCACAGGATCGCTTTTTCAAATGGATCGACAGGCACCCGAACCAGTTCTTTCGGCAGCCCGTCTACGTTCCAGTAACAAATACCTAACGCGGCGATGCCGCACCTGGCAAACATAGCACCCACATTCATCGGGATATTTTCATTCCCTTCGCTGCCGCCTACTACGATGACGACCTTTTTGGGATCATGATCCTTAACAGGGACATGATAAAGTCCATAGAAGCCCTCCTGTGCAACCGTCACATATTCCACTTTCCCAACTCTCCCTGTTTTTGCAGCTTGGATTGCTGTCCGTATTTTCTTTCTTTATCCCATTTAGAGTCCTTTTTGCAAACATAGAAATCACACTTTTCTGCGCCCTCTGCAAGTGTACCTGTCCTGTATAACACGCCGCCCATGAGATCAGCAGAAATAAAATCCATGGCACACATATAGGGTATCAGTTCTTCCAAATGCTCCTGTTTTCCAAGCGCACACAGGCCGCAC
Organism: Pseudoflavonifractor sp. BSD2780061688st1 E11; assembly: GCF_005844125.1. Classification (NCBI taxonomy): domain Bacteria; kingdom Bacillati; phylum Bacillota; class Clostridia; order Eubacteriales; family Oscillospiraceae; genus Pseudoflavonifractor; species Pseudoflavonifractor sp. BSD2780061688st1 E11. Next base: position 40,968 of record NZ_SPHM01000028.1, on the reverse strand, counting down.
CTGTGATAGTTGATGGTGTATTCGTCTGCATCCCTTCCGGGAATCGTCTCCGTCATCCAGTTGAATTCGCTGTCGGATATGGCATTTGCAATTCTGTCCTTCTTGACTTTCTTTTTTTGATATTCCATATCAAATGGATTTTTACTCCCGAAAGCTTTTTTAATGAGCGACGCCTGCATCGTGGCTGTCACCATTTCCCCGAACTGCTCATGGCTCATCGCCCCATCCATTGCCTTATAAACTGCCATCCAGACAATTCCGCCGGAAAGACAGATTCGCAGAGGATTTTTCGTAAAACCGCCTATGTCGGGTGTCCTCGCCAACATATCTTTAAAGTTTTTACGCGATTTCTTCTTCACCCTGAATGTATCCGTATTTTTGCAATTGGCTGCGATATATTTGAAAATAGCAGGTGTCATCGCTGACCACATCAGTTTTTCACAGATGGTGTTTTTCATATTCTATTCCTCCTCAAACGTACTCATAAACGAGGGACTGATTGCCGGAGCCATCCTGAAAGGGCTTCTCTGCCACTTTCTTAAATCCACGTTTTTCATAAAACTCCCACGATGCAAGAGTGTTCGTAAAAAGCCGCACACGATCTGCTCCATCAGCTTTTGCCCGATTCAAAAATTGTGTGACCAATGCGGTTCCCAACCCCTTTCTGTAATTCCTTTTGGACGAAAGGGCAACGAGTTCCAGATCGCATTTCCCAACGGTTTCCTTATCCCTTTCCTGTAGCTGACGGAAAAAGGCATCAAACTGCTTCTGGAATGGTGCTGACATTTTATATCTTTTCAGATAGAACTTGAGGAACATTTTACACCAACGGCCATAGTGCTTTTTTGTCTCATACTGAGCTGCCAGAGCCTTGCTGAAACGCTTATCATATTTTCCACAGATGAATCCTACGACCTGATGATCCTCCGTTTCCGCAACATAGGTGAAATTGCATTTTTCAATCAGGATCTGTGCGTAGTCACGCAAAAGTATTTTATCGTTCTGATCCACAGAGCATGAAAAGAATCCTTCGTAGAAGCAATCCCCGCAGGCCGCAGCATCTTCTTCCTTATATGGACGAACAGTAAACATGGATGTACCCTCCTATGCGCAAATAGGTTAGTGATAGCTAACTATTATTATATCAGGAGACATGCAGGATTGCAATTCATTTTTTACCTGTTAATCATTTGATAGTGACATGGCGGGTCATGAGAAACCTCCTTCCATTTTAGAGTAAAGGAAGAGCAGGAGACATAGTAAGAGATTTCCTACTGAATGCGAATCATATTCTGTTTTATATCATTTGATGGCTGATCAGAGGATTGCTGTAATCACTCCCACTGCAAGACAGGCGGGCAAGCCAAGAAGCATACCAATACAGGACTGCTTAATATGAAAACAGTAATCCTTATATTCTTCCATATCCTCTGTGCCTGGTATCCTGACTTTTTTCGAATGGCAAAACCAGATGCTATCGAGTACAAGAGCATCATACCAATCAATGATCAGCCAGATCATGTAGGAATCCCGAACCCCTTTCCAGAATGTATCCGCTCCATTAAACTGTTTCAGGATAACAGCGAAGATGAACACAAAAGCAAGCAGGGCGATTCCTTTCTAGATGATATCTGACCTGGGAAACGTTGTTCTCTTTTTTCGATTAATCCTAATTCCATACATTTCTCCCTTATGGCCGGGGATAATCTCCCACTGAGGCAAGGGGATTTTTCAGCGTCGGCGACACAATCAGGATTGTGAATAATAAGATACCAATCAGACTTTCTATCATGACCACCATATTTACATTACCTCCACTCCAGATGGATCATTTTGAGCATTCCAAATCGATCTGAAATATCCATACTGATTTTTGTAATGATTTTTAATCCATCTCGTTTGATAAACTTGTAATATGGTTCATCCGCCAATACTTTGACACCTCTACCTAGTGTGGTAACCAGATCTTCAGCCGAATTCACATAAAAAAACATTCGGGCATTTTCATGTCCCATCTGCTTCATATATTTCTTCTGCAACATTTTCATGCCGCTTTTATTTACCGTATCAAACACAAGCTCTATATTCCCGAAACCTTCCAGCATCTGCAGAAGGCCAAAAACTTTTTCCTCTTGAAAGTAATGGAACAAACCTCCTGCAGTAACCAGAAGAGGCGTATCAGGCATGTTCCTTCGGATCTGCCTGAGCCATTCGTCTGAAAAAGCATCCCCTGAAAGATAAGTTTCCTTCTCAGGTTCCGGGAGCAAACTGCGCCGGTATTCGATTACATTCGGAAGGTCTACAGCATACCATTGGGTTTGCCCATTGTCATTGCGATCATATGTTGTCTCCAGTCCGCAGCCCAACTGTATGACAACACCATCCGGCTTACGTTTCAGGAAGTTCTGGATATGCCGATCCATATTAGCGGAACGGGATGCAGAAGCCAGTAGCGTGTATTGACTTTGATTTCCTGTTTCCAACAGTGCGGATGGCAGCTTTTCTTTTAATGAAAGTGCTTTTTTATCATATAAAATACCCGGAAACTTTTCGCTGGCGTAAATCCTTCCCACCATAGGAATAAACATTGTATCTTCTACTATACCAAATTCGGACATGGCTATCTATCCTCCTATATGCAAATGAGTTAGTAATATCTAACCATTATTATATCAAGAGGAACCGGGGATTGCAATTCGTTTTCAATTGCTACTCGTTTTCTTCCCATCCTTTCTGCCAGCTCACCGCATCATCAAAAGAGAAGGAGCCATTCAGCCTTTTGACTTCCTTGACACATTCTCCCCGCAGGCGTTCCAGTAACACCGGATCGATGTTGTTATTCGCTGCGACCACATTCATCATGACCGCCAGCTCCACGGCCAGCTTGAAAATCATCCGGTTCTGCCGGTGATCACTCTCCGCTACAATGCTTTTCAACGTGGAGGTGACGATATTAGGGAGATAGGTTTTGTTGTCCTCTGCGGAAAGATATCCGGCATAAAACAACACGGCCTTTTCGATGAATTCGCTCTTGCTGTCACAGTTGTCTTTTTTATAGAGAGTATCCGCCAGCTCCAGGGTGGACGGTCTGATCCAGAGCTGGAAGCGGCGTTTGATTTCTTTCTTTTCTGCCTCTGTATCCTGCATGTCTGAAATCCTCCTTCTTATTCATAGGAACCTGCCAAAGCACCGCGTCATTCGTTGAAACTTCTGGGCCTTATTTTACTGTTCCAGACTTTCCACCCAGACCGCCACATCTTCATCTGAAACACTGGAGCTGAATCTCATACCTTCCTGCCAATCTCCGGTTCCAGCCAGCTCTGCCAGCAGTTCACCGCTGTCACCCAAACCAGAACTTGCTGATGTGCAGAAGGGAATGACGGTCTTTCCTGTGAAATCATTGGCTTCTACAAAAGTATTTACAGGCCATGCCGCAATCCCCCACCACACGGGGAACTAAAATGTAGCCAGTTCCCCTCATGCGTTGATTTTACTGGGTTTAACTGTATACAAAACTGTGTTTACTGTTACTATCTTTCATTCTTTTCCAAAATAGCTTTGAAGCATAGGCCACATTATTTTCATATATGACACAAAGCTCAGCTCTACTTGTGCTTCATTAAACCATCCAACCATAAAGCTATTTATCTCTTCAAATAATACTTTTGAAAGTTTCTGAATAATAATTGTGTTATCCACTTCTTCAGTATAATCTTTCGCATACATTTTACATATAGAACGCACTCCAAAATAATTATATAGCACACCTACCGTTGTTTTTAATGCTTCAATATCTCTTGGAAAATCTGTTCTATTCATCATATTCACTACTAATTGATGTCTTGAGTTTAGGTAATTCCTAACTGTACTATTACCTATTTCAACATCAACTGTAAATGAAAAATCTTGAGTTTGTATACTATCTGCTCCTAACATTATCATCAATTCAACTTGTGCTGCATGATATTCTGTATAACCAGACAAAGCCATATATTTCCAAGAATCTTGCTTTGCATACATTTCCGTATCTAAAATATGCGTAAATTCATGAAACACAATATACCTTGGTATTTCCGAACTTTTGCATATCCTTAATATATGTTCATCTGTTTTCGTATTATAGTAAGCTTGGGCGGCTGAAGCGAATCCTGCTGCATCGCTTTCCTCAACATTAATTTCAAAAAAATCTATCTTATACTGTGGTAATTTCTCAATTTCCATAAACTCAATATATTCTTTTTCATATTCTTTAATTAAATTTTTAATTTGTATTTCTGTCATATTGTTTTATACCTCATATCAAAGTTAGCATTTCACTTTTAGTATACCATAAAACAATCCCATTCTCATTCTATATATTTTATCCTCAACGATGAAAAGATGTGTCTGCACACATCTCTTCCATCTTATTATTTTCAATGTTATAAGTTCTTAATAAAATTCAAATCCTGTTTCCGTAATGCCTTCTGTAACTTTTCGTTCTTTCTCTTCAGTTCCTTATTTTCTCTGCTCAGAGCTGCCACCTTCTGGTTCAACAGTTCAATCTGTTTTTCCATCGCCATGTTCAGAATTTCTCTTCTTGGATCTATCATTCCGGCCTGTTGCTCTACTGCTTGGTTCAATGTATCCCGGACGGTTGGATTTTTATAAAAGAATCCTCTCGACAATCCAGTTTTCTTCATCAGCTTTGGAACGCTGATACGTTCTTTATTTGCCAGCATATCTTGTATTGCTTGCAATGCCAGTTCAATTTTCTCTTTACTTTTTCTCTGATTTTCCTCAATCATCTTGTCGTATTTGCTCATATTCTTCACCCCATCTTGCCAGACTCATATATATGATGTCACTCATCCTCTGTCTTACTTCTCTGGTTTCGTCTGCCATTCTTTGATTGCTCATTTTCCGGTAATGCTGTACATTATTCAGTCTTTTATGCCCCAATAGTCTCGCTATCGTCCAGTCATCCAGATGCATTTCTGTAAGTTTGACGCCATAGTAGTGCCGGAACATGTGCGTTCCAAACCCGAATAATTCGCCATGATCATCTTTCAACTGCTTTTCCTGTATCATGGACATGACTTTTGTTTTTATAGCCATATACTGCATCGGGCGGTCAGGTTCTTTTTCATTAACAAATATGTATTCTGTATCACCGAACTTTTCCTGTGTATATTCAATAGAACTCTGTAACAGTTTTGCAAGTTCTTTACTGATCGGTTTTTTATATCTTTTAGTTTTAACTTGATATATTTCAATCATATCTTGGCCATTTTCTCTCGTCAGACAATCTGGTCTCAGTGTAAGGGTATCTGATATCCTAGTTCCAAGCATCTGATGTATCAGAAGACATCTTGCAATCTGTACATCCATCTGTGTAATTTCCGCATTCAGTCGTTTCATTTCATCATCAGAATACACTCTAAATTCTGCATTTACTTCCGGTGGAATATCCGTATTAATAAATAAATGCTCCAATCTTTCATAGCTGTAAATTTTTCCGATTGTCTCTAACTGTCGTCTTAATGAAATTACATAAGAACTATTCGCACTATGGGAAGTATCTTTTGTTGACAGATGTATCAAAAATTCTTCCAACACTTCTCTGTCTATTTCACTGCAGCTTTTTATTTTGGAATACTCTTTTTGGAGATATTCTGAGAATATCCTCATTATTGTCAATTCTCCCTGTACAGTTCCTATTGCTTCATACTGCAGATTCATATAAACAGCTTTCTTACATTCTTCCCTGATATCTGGCTGATATATTTTTCTGAAATCCAGTGTTTTTACATTATAAATTGGATTGGATCTGATTTTAATATCCAGATTTTTTAGTTCCCAAACATCTTTTTCTATCTCATCCCGTAAATCTTCTGGCCCTAAAAATTTCAGTACGTTTCTGAAATATAATATCGTCACTGCTTCGCCATAGCTTACTGTACCATACACACTCTTCTTTTCTTTTACAATAGTTATTCCCTGTTCTAACATCCAGCCTTTTAAAAGTGATATCCATTTTTCTGGATTTCTATCTCCAAGGCTTTTGATTCTCCGATTTATTCTGCTGTTCAAAAACTTTGCAATATGATTATAAGCTGTTCGATCCTGAATCAATGCTCTAAACGTTCCGTTTTTGCAGCGATACATAATATAACCTCGAAACTCTTCCTTTAATTCTTGCGTTGGAAGCAACGTTAAATCAAATTTTCCATTATCCTTACGTGTCCCTGTTTCTTGTAAATTGGGGAAATCGCTGAAGTATATAATATCATTTTCCATCTTTTTCCTCTTTCTTTAGCCATGATGCTAAACTACTTCCTTGCATTTCAAAGAACTCATCATTTGCTTTTGCAATCCTTTGCGGCATATAATCAATATACTGTCTTGTCATCTCTTCATAAGTATGTCCAAGATAATCCCTGATACTTTGCAGTGATACATGACTGTCATAAAACATAGTTGCTACTGTATGTCGATAATCGTGTGATTGAAATAAATATTCTCCATTTGCAATCTTATTTTCCCGGCACGCTTCTATCATCTGAGTTCGGAATGTACCATATAGACAAGCACCACCTCTGCTGTTTTTAAAAATGAATTCTTCAGGCTGAATTTCATGTTTTTTCAAGTATACTTTCATAATCTGATAAAGTGCCTGTGGGATTGGAATCCTTTTATAATTCTTCATTTTGACCTGATACACCTGAATCCAATAATCCTCGCCCTGCTGATAATAAGCATTTCCTTTCAATGTACACACTTCACTCGCCCGTAATCCTAGACACCACAGATGTAGGAACATACATCGTAATCGCTCTGGAAAAAGATATAATTTTTTCAAAATTTCCATATATACTGTTTCCTCAACGCTACGATCATGATGTACTATTACTTCTTTTTGTTGGAAATATTCAATTCGGAATGGCATTCTTGTAATATACTGTTTAACTTCCATGAATTTATAAAAATGACCGATACCGAAAATTCTTTCATTAAATCCCTTTGCCTGTATTCCCCGTTCTCGCAAGCCGTCTGCATACTTTTTTACTTCTGCGACAGTTGCATGAATCGCCAGTATCTTTTCTTGTTCCAGCAGTTCAATAAAATTTCTAATACATACAAATCTTCGTACAATCGTGCTGACTGCCTGTCCAGTAATTCCCAGTTCATATTTCATGTATGCCTGTAAAATTTCTCGATTCTGTATTTCCTTGACTTCCATAAAAGAAATGCTAATTAAGGATTTACTTTCGTCTATCCGATGTTTTCCAAGATGTAATCGTTCCAGATACCATACATTTGCTTCCCATTGGATCTGTTCCTGCTGCATAAACGCATCTCTTCTGCATTCACCTAAAATACTTCGTTGACTCGTTTCGGGAAAATTCTTTAAAATAGTTTCCACTTGTTCCATTTCCAGCAATCCAATATCCGTAATATTTAACTGAACACAAGAATCATAAAGAAGTTTTAAGGATTTTAACCTGACATTTCTATAAGCCTTAGACATTGAAGTATTGGCAATGATACGACTCAACGTATAAAAAATTTGTTTCTTTAAAACTTCTGAACAATTTTGTGTAAAATCCCACACCAATAGGTTTGTTTTATAAGAAGTTTCAAAGGTCTCAGCTATTTCCTTTTCCGGATAATACTTCAGAAAATAAATTTTATTTTGATATTTCCATTCATATATCCGCTTTCCATTTAGCGTCTGCATTTGTTGATAGATATGTTGTTGTTTTACCGTATCATATATTTTCAAATAGAAAGATACAATTTGTGATCGTATCTGTCCTCTTAAATATTGTTCATACGAATTTCGCAAAGGATAATCCATTTCTTCCAGATGCCAGATTTTTCTATCTGCCAAGAACTTTTTCAATTTGTTAATTCTTGAATCGCTTTTTATTCCAAGTGCATCAATTTCTGAATATAGTTCCTGCTTTTTCTTCTCAATATCTACTTCAGATTCTGTTATGTGTTCTGCCTGTTGCAATAAATATATAGGTATTTCTCACACCTCCCTACTCCAGCAGACGTTCCGCCCCATAAATAGCAGTGTGTTGTGCATAAAACTCATTACTTGCTTCTATCAGTTCATCATCCAGCCAGTCCAGATACTTTATAGTCGTATCCAAATGTTTATGCCCCAATGCCTGACTGATCATTTCCAGTTCCCATCCTGCCTGCTTTCGCATATTTGCAAAATAGTGACGTAACATGTGGGGTGTGATTTTAACTCCGGTTTTCTTTTCCATTCGGTCCAACATATCATATACACTGTCCACTCTTAATGGCTTTCCAATGTTCTCACCCATGATATTCACAAACAGGTAATCCTGATGTTGCAGGATTTTCCGATATTTTGCCAGATAATCCATGAGAAATTCAAACGTATCATTACTTATCTTGGCACTTCTGTATTCCGCATTTTTGGCTCTCGCTTCATTTTCATTATCTTCCCGGAAGCATACCCTTATCATGTGATTCCTATAATCAATATCTTTGACATATTTTACTCCCAGTAGTTCCCCAATTCTGTATCCGGTTTCTGCTAACATAAGTAACAGAAGCTGATCTCTTCGGTTCGTACAGGCCTGTAAAATTGTAATAATCTGATTTTCTTTTGCTGTTCTCCCACGATGTTCCTCTTCCTTCAGATAGGCTTTAAAAGAATGATTCCGCAGTACCTTTTTTACTCCCACCTGATTAACCGCTATAATCTGGTTATACGATAAGGTTTTGAGACTTCCGTACTGTTCATATTCTGCCTCTATAAATAAATAGAACCTGAACACATCTTTTAAGTATGCGTTGCAGGTTCCTTCATTCGGACACTTCTTTTCTCCAGCCGTTTGCTCTGTATGGTTTCCGGCTTTAAGCCAGTATAAAAATTCCACAAAGTGTTCTGTCTGTTTTTCATAATCTAACTGATAGACTTCTGTGAGTTCCATTTCTTTCTCTGCCATATATTTCATATAATAGCAGATTGAAAATGCTGTGCGTTTCACTGTATTTGGTGAACGTTTACATTTAATCTTATGCATTAGATATTTACTTGGCAGTTCTTCAATACTCATTGTTTCCAGATTTCTGATGAAAAAATATTTTTCTGTTCCATCTTTTATCGTTTCCACCTTGTATATCATAAGCTGCCTCCTTTCCTCTAACGCTATACACAGTATACCCACTTCATGCCGAAATAGCTATTCATCAATACCAACAATCCCACCGAAAACGCCCTTGAAATACCACCAAACTTTTCGTGCAAAATCTGCTTTTTCTGTAGCAGAACCACGAACGGTTACAGGTAGTATTCCACGCCTTTCCGGTTTCGAATAAAGTGCTGGACATCCTTGATATCTTTTGCCATCTTGCAGCTCGGAAGCGCACACATTACTTCCTCATGATACCTGCCACCTTCTCCTGCACGCTCGTCTAAAATGGACACGACACAAGTATCTGTCTCGGTGCGGAGAGCACGTCCGAATCCCTGTCTTAGTTTTTTCTGCATGTCTGGAACAATCACTGCCTGAATATAATCTTTCAGGCTGGCATATTCCTTCTTCTGTGCTTCACTGATGGGATCAGGAACAGCAAAGGGCAGTTTTACTATAATCAGCGAAGATACCATATCTCCAGGGAAGTCTACTCCTTCCCAACAGGAGCCGGCTGCAAAAAGGACAGCATTGTCCATCTGTTTAAATCTTGTGATCTCTTCCGGTGAATGTCTCCACACCTCTATCATCGGGAACGGAATTTCATCCCTTAACATCTGGTAAACGTTTCCCATCAAATGATAAGATGTAAACAGCACTAGCGTATGCCCGTAAGTCGAACAGATCAGTGAATGGATATGGTCTGCTATCATCTCTGCCTCTTCCTGACTTTCTCTTCTGCATGTCTTCAAATTCTTTGGCAGATATAACAGACAGTTCTTCTGATATTCAAACGGGGAGTCTGCCACATATTCCCGGACTCTCCGCACTCTCTGTAATCCTGTCATTTTCCGAATGTGGGAAAATCCCTGTCCGGTTTTTAAAGTTCCGCTTGTCAGAATCGCTCCCATTCCTCTGCTCCATAACATCTGGTCCAGATACTGTGGAATCCGTCTGCTGGATGCACACAATATAATCCGGTGGTCATGGTCCTGCTTCAGATGCAGCACATACTTCTTATCCTGATGGAAAAAGCATTCCAGCACACTTTTGGTTTCTTCCAGCTTGTTTCTGATCCACTTTGGAATCTTCTTTTCTAATTTTTCTATGATCTTATTCATGGTCTGTATCCCCTCATATAAATACATTGCACACTCTTCTGTCATGTGGAATTCTTCTTTTATCCCATATCTGGTTCTGTGGTTTTCTCCTATGATGTCCAGCACCATCCGGATCGTCCCGGACAGTTTTCTTATCTCCGGGCCTTGGTACTCATTCCCAAGATAAAAGCAGATTTCTCGGATATCGTCATAACAGAGGCTCTTCCCAAACATCTGCTTTGCCGCATCCGGCAGCTTATGTGCTTCATCGACAATCAATGCTCGGTAGTCTTTTAATAACGGGCGGTAATCCTGCAGCCTGTGATAACCATCAGCCAGCAGATAATTGTGATTACAGATCTGAATGAACATTTCATGATCTCTGGAACGCTCCAGATACTGCTGATACCTGCATGAGCCTCTTTTCGGGCAGTCTCCCGAACAGAACTTCGGTACACTCACCATCCTTCTGTCAAACCCACTTAAGTTGGACACTTCGTCCATATCATAATGTTCTTTCAACGACAGCAGAGCTTCTTTCTGCAACGCATTTTTGTTTTTTTCTTCGATTGCAACGATTCGGTGCTCCAACCTCTCATCGCAGACAAAATGCTCTTTCCCTTTTCGTATCACAGCTTTAATAGGGGCCTGAATCGTCCCGTTCTCCTGAAGAATCCGGGAGAGAAAAGGGATATATTCTGTAAGAATTGCTTTCTGGAGTGCAATGCTGGAAGTGGATATCACGACCGGACGCTGCTCATAAGGGGAACATCCTTCTGCAAGGAGGGAATATTTTCTCATCAGAACACAGGCCACCAGATAGGCATACGTCTTGCCGATACCGACACCCGCGTCACACAGTGCTATGTTTCTTCCCAGCAGGTTATCCAGCATTTTGTGGCATAACATAATCTGTTCTTCCCTTACTGCCATTCCATGTTCCGGGAACAGCACTCGGAAAATAGTATCAATTTCTCGATGCGCTCTATTGAGATATTCTCTTGTGTAATACATAATTTGTTACCTGATATGCGTGCTGATATCACATCAATACGGCTGTAAAGGATTTCTCCCTACAGCCGTATGTATCTGATATCAACGACACATTCTTCCTTGATTTCTTATACTTTTGATTTTTGGCGTTGTATTTGTCCTCGACTCCCCCATTGCCTTACGGGAACATTACAGGCGGATGCTTGGCATTGCACCGCTCACGGATTTTCTAAAAGTCTTGCTGATTACAACCCAAAGTCCATCCTCTGCTCACTGGCAGTTCCTATGTATCATTATCCCCTCGTAAGTGATCCTCGCAAAAGACCGCCACGGTCCTGTTTCAGTTAAAGATGATTCGCTCGAAACGAAAACGCCACAAAAGAACTCTGCCTCTCACTTTCTGGTCTAATTTCTTCCATGCCCTTTTCATCTGTCCTCGCGTCTTCCTGCCACGCTTCTACTTACGGGAACGTACCTGTAATGCTGGTATGAGGTTGTCAAAGTACACTGGCAAAATTTACCTGCCTATTAAATAGCCGACGAAAAACGCCATAATTATTCAATTTTTGATAAATTTTTTAATTTTTTTCTCAAACGGTTTCTTTTGGTATAAATCGTCTGTTCTGCCATTCCCATAATCTTAGCAACTTCTCTTCCAGAATATCCCCATGTACTGAGTAAGAGGATTTCCAGTGTCTGATGCTCCGTTTCTTTCAATAGTTCATAGATTCGCTTATCACCTATGTGATCCAGAAGCTCCTTTACATCCCTTGCAAACAGCTCGCTGTCCTTTTCTTTTATGGAATCCATATCCTGCATCGTTTCATCCAGATGTTCCCGGTATCTGCGCTCTTCCAGAAAGTCTTCCCTGTCCATCTGGCGCAGCTTTTGGATCTTCTCTTCTTCCATTCCCAGTTCACGCAATTTCTTTTCTTCCTGTTCTTTCCAATAATTCCACTTTCGTTCTTCACTTGTCTTGTTATAAGCCATTTATCTTTCCTCCGATCTGATTTTTGATATAGAAATCAAATCGGAGCATGGCGGTGACCGGATAGGTACGTTATAATGTTCGAAAAATGTCGAAGAAAAAAATGCTGCAACCTCTTCGATTACAGCACTTTTTTCCATCTTACGTGAATATTTCTTGTTGGTTCATAGGAGATTCCTTCTTTTTCTCATAATGAATAAAAGACTCTTGTCATCCATTATTTATTATAATTTTTCTACTATTACAATAGCTTTTTTAACAAGTTTTCTTGTCTTGGAGTTTAAAAGAAAGCTACCAGTTTTTTTCCTCTGATAGCTTTCCATTCATTCTTATTCTGTTGGGAACATCGCTGCTTCCAACTTATTCATCTCTGTATCCAAAAGACCATATTTTCCTGAGTTATCTTTTTCCACGGATACGTTTACAGTAACAGCTTTTCCATATCTGTTCTTTTCAAGACTCTTCTGGACACTTTCTGTTAATACAGCTGCAAAGACTTCCGGATCATTTCCATCCAATCCCTGCTTTATTTTTTCATTGCTTACCTCTGTAGAGCTTTGTTGCAATGTCTGAAATACATTGGATGGTTCAACTTGTACACTTACTGTATAGACTCCATCCTCTTCTTTCACATCTTGTACTTTGTATTTTGCCAGTTTCTTTACTTCTGTCAGTTTTTCCGCATAATCAGCAATTCCTTTATCCGTAATGTTATCGGAATCATCAAATTGCTGTTGGATACTCTCATTAAAATCCTCTTCGATTTCTTTCTTGGCATCTTTTTCCGAGATTTCTAACAGATTCGCATAGTCCTTATATTCTCCATGATAGTGTGCATCAAGAGAACTTTGGACGTAGGATTTGGCATCAAAGTCTGGTTGTCTGGAGCAAGCTGATAACAATATACATACTATAATTCCTATACTTATGCACAAAACACAATTCTTCTTTTGCATATTCTCTCCTTCACGCTTTATTTATCTTCAATTTTTATCGAAAATAACATTTTTAAATACTGTTCTATTGACTCCTTTTGAACTTTTCTTTCAATATTATATGGAATGCACATAAAAAACTCCACATAACCATTATCAATAAAACTCAGCAATACTTCTCCATTTTCTGTTAAAAAATGTACATATTTTTTATTACATTTACTTTCAAATTTAATATTCGACATTTGCTTGTATATTTTTTTGTAATGATTTTTTATGCTTACTTCATCTGTACAATCAGTTCCATCACCTATCAAAAAAGAAATATACAACTTATCATAATCTTCATTTCTATATGTCATATAAGAATCTGTATGACCATCACCAATATTTTTATAATGCTCATTTGGAATCGAATAACTAATTATTTTCCCCTCTAATGTTTCAAATCTTTCTGTTTCATCAATTCTAATTTCACATGGTTCAAACATTTTTTTTATAAACAAGCCCAATTCATAATCCGACATTTCTATAAAATTAATATAATCTTTTTCTTCCGTTTTTCGCGAATATCCCCCTCTATTATTCCGTTCCCATCTTCTAATTTCTAATTCATCTCCATTTTGTTTCAAATCAATTCTTTGATAATTCTTGGAAAATGTTGGAAAACTTTTATATTTTGTTTGTTTCCAAAAATTGTTTAATTGAGATTCGTCTACTTTTGGGGAACTTTCTGCAATTTTTATTCCTTTTCTAATTGCACAGCCTATCTTATCTATTGTTTCTTCAGCCATAATTTCAATTGTAGGTTCGATAGAAATATAACATCCCATAAACCTTTCAATGGCATTAGGCACAATTAAGAAACCATATTTTTGATTATAATATACAGAAATCATATCCGTTTTCTCCTCTCTATTACTTAAGGGGAATAAAATATTCCCCTTAAGCTATTTACTTTGCTATTATTTTCCTACTGTAATAATGAGTTTAACACCTTTATCAATACCATGTTTTGTAGCATTATTAACTGCATTTATCTGAGCTTCGCTTAATGTTACATTTGGAACAACTACTTGTAATTGTCTACCCACTATTTCTTCCGCATTAACAAATTTACCATTAAATGTTTCTCCTATAAATCCTGAAACTTTATTAATGTCCTTGACAATTACCTTTTCCAATTTATTACCATTTTGATAAGTCTTTGCACCTAAGTCTCGGCTTTTAACACTAGTCACAACACCATTTTCTACTTTATCTATGGTCGGGAAATTGTGTCCCAAGTTATTTCCCATAGCTTTGTCAATAATATCTCCTCGCTCTAATGGTGGTTTTTCCCAAGTGCCTTCTGGCAATTTTGTTTCGGTTACTTCTGCAACTAATTTTTTAAACGATTTATCAATCCCATCATTATGGGTACTTCCTGCACTCCTTACTACATTCAAAAGTTTCCCAGCCCCATAACTAAGGCCACCCATAACGCCACCTGTCACTGCTCCTGCAATACCACCGACTAACGTATCTTTTGCTACTTGTTTCAGACTATTTCCAGACAAACCTGAATTCACTGCACTATATGAAGCTCCACCAATAGCTCCAATAACTGCTCCTGAAACCATCGCCGTTCCTAAGCCACCCATTGCTGGCAATGCTGCCAGAACTGCTCCTGCAGCCAAACCGCCTGTTGCAGCAACTACAAGACCAGAAACTGTAACCGCAGTTATACCAATGGCTACTTTTTTCACCGCATTCCAGTCTACTTTTCCAAGCTTATCTGTAATACGATTTGTTGTCGTACACATATGTCGTACCACTTCTGAGCGGATTTCTGCCGTTCTTTCTGAAACATAGGATTTGAAAGATGTATAAGTTTTTCCAATTTTCTGTACCCCATTGCTTACAGAACGAATAAACTGACTTCCTCTGGATGTGATCTTTTGATATGTACTGCTACTGGTTACACGATTTTTCACAGATTGATATGTCTGTTTTGCATGTTTAGCTGCATTTTTGGCAGTTTTTGCTACCCCCTTCACTGTGTTAACAATAGTTTTTGCTGCTTTCTTAGCTGTATTTACTACTGTTTTGACTACCTTTTTCGCAGTATTAACGATTTTCTTGCCGACACTCTTGACTGCTTTCGCTGCTTTTTTAGCTGTACTCTTAATCCTGCTCCACAATGAATGTCCTGTCGGATCACTGTAATTCAGCGGATTATTGGTCGTATAATCGTAGCGGTTTCTGGTCAATGGATTTTCTGTCGTTCCAAGGTCACTATCTTCAGTTGTAAAGGTTCCGTTCTCTGCGTTATAGTATCTTGCCCGCAGATACTGAAGTCCTGTTTTTACATTTGTGGACTCCCCATTGTAACCGTAGTAATTGACACCGTCTGCTGTTCCTGATGTAAGGTTACCGTATGAATCATACTGATAACTGTTCGTCAGATTAGCTGTTTCGGTCAGGATTCCGGTCACGCTGTTTCTTCCGTCATATAAATAATAACTGCTTTCTTCCGATTTATCAACGCTTACCCGTTCTCCGATTCCACTTTCTCCATAAGTATAAGCCTGACGTACTTTCTCGTCTGCTCCATACTCTGCAAGGACTTCTGTATTCTCGCGATTGATATCGTTGATATACTCTGTCAGTGTGTATCCTTTGGCATTGGAACCGCCTTTTACCAGAGAGGCAAGCTGCTCTTTCGGGCTGTTTCCATCTTCGGTACGCTGGTTCGCCGGGATCAGGACTTCATCGCCATAGCAGTCTTCCCATTTATAGGTGTTATCAAGTTCGAATACCCGGTTGTTATCTCCATCGTACATGGCTGCCATCAGGACTGTTCCACCCTGTTTTACTACTGCCAAACGATTCTCTGCTGTGTATTCATAAGTAACCGGATCTGCACTGTTTGTCTTATCACATTCCTGGATCAGATTGCCATCTTTATCATAGCTGTAGGTTGTTCCCGGATCGCCCCAGATCTTTGCATTGGTGCGTTTGATGAGCTGGTTGGAATCGTTGTACTTATAGTTATATTTTGCTTTGCTGACACCATCCTCGATCTTCTCGTAAGAGGTCCGGTTTCCAATCTTGTCATAAGTATAATTATGGACTGTCTTTTTACCGCCCTCTGCTTTTTCTGTACAGCGTGTCAGTTCCCAGTTGTCATCGTATTCATAGGTACGTGTCGTCTGGATCTCTTTTTCCTGATGCTCACAGTCTGCTTTGTCTGTCTCTTTCTGTGTATCGCCCCAGTTGTACCAGTCTTCCCAGCTTGGCGTCTTTCTTGTTCCAGCTTCCAGTTCCGTAGCTGTTTCTCCAACTACATATCCCTGATCATTGTACTTGTACTCATAAGTACTGATTACTTTGCCGCAGGAACCACAGGTATTCACAATCTTTGTGATATGATCTTCTGCATCGTAAGATACTTCCGTCTTTGTTCCATTACTTCTAGTAACTTCTGTCACACGGTTCAGTGCATCATGCTTGTAAGTGGTTACTTTTCTATTACGGTCTGTCAGTTTTACCAGATTATCATTTAAGTCGTATTCATAGCTGATCTTTGTCCCATCCGGGTATACGATTGCCTGCAGATTATCTGCGTCATCATAAACGTAGCTGACATCCTTTTTCGAACCGCTTGTCACTTTGGTGATTCTTCCAAGTGCATCGTATTCGTAGCTGCTCTTGCCTGTCTGATCCTTCATGGATACCCGTTCCCCGGCACTGTTATATGCGTAGGTCACGTCCTTTTCGGATGTCTCGCCTTTTGCGTCCTGATATGATTTCTCCAACAGGTCATTCAGTTTGTCGTAATCATACGTGGTTTTCTTGCCACTTGCCTGTGTATGTCCGGTCAGTCTGCCTTTTTCATCATAGTCGAATTTCTCTGTTCTTCCTGCCGGATCTTTGATGGATGTCAGGTTGCCTTCCAGATCATAAGTATAATTCGTTGTCTTATTTGCTGCATTGGTGAAGGTCACCAGGTTATCCATGTTGTCGTAACCATAAGTTGTTACACCGCCAAGGGCATCAGTTACTTTGGTCAGGTTATCATTCTTGTCATATTCCAGATGGCTCTTTAATCCGGTCTTATCTGTAACAACCTGAATATTACCATGTGCATCGTAATCAAATCCCGTTGTGAATCCACGCTTGTCTGTAATAGAAGTTACCCTGCTGTCCTTATCATAAGTATAGGATTCCTTCTGTCCCAGTGCATCCGTCTCTTCTGTTACACGATTATCTTTATCATAGACGGTCTTTGCAACATAGCCCATCGGGTCTGTTACAGATGTCACATTATAATTCTTGTCATATCCATAGCTGGTCTTTCTTCCACCCGGTTTGGTGATCTCAGTAATATTTCCTGCCGGGTCGTAAGTATAAGCAGTTATCTTACCAAGCGGATCAGCTGCAGAAGTCATCTGGCCTGCCAGGTCATAACTGTAGGTATTGCTCCGTCCAAGTGGATCTGTCTCCTTCACCAGATTGCCATACTTATCATAAGAAAAGCTGGTTGTTCCATCCAGTGCATTGGTAGAAGACTTCATGTTATGGAGCTTATCGTAAGTATAAGTGGTAGTACTCTTTAAGCTGTCGCTTTCTTTTACCACGTTGTCCACTTTATCATAAGAGAAATTCTTGGTATAACCCAGTGGACTGGTCATACTCTTCAGACGTCCGGCTTTATCATAACTATAGGTATACTCTCCGCCATTCGCCTGTGTCATCTTTGTGACATTGTCATTCAGGTCAACACTGTACTGTGTCTCATTTCCCTTTGCATCCGTTGCAGAAATGACATTGCCATGCTTGTCGTAATCATATTTGGTAACTGCTCCCTTTGGAGAGATCTGTTCCGTCAGATTACTTAAGCTGTCATATTTGTATTCCGTAATAAGTCCCATCGGATCTTTTGATTTGGTAAGATTTCCAATGGCATCATAACGGTATTCATTTGTTTCTTTTAACGGAGAAGTCTCCCCGATCTTGCGGTCCAGTTCATCATACTGGTAGGTTGTCGTATTTCCATTTCCGTCTGTCTGGGATACGAGATTGTCATTTTTATCGTAAGCATACTTGGTAACCGTACCGTTTTCATCGACAGATTCCGTCACATTATCATTTCCGTCATACTTAAAGGTGCTGGATGCTCCCAGTGGATTTGTCTGAGAAATAACCCGGTCTTTCTTATCGTAAGCGTATTTATATGTGGCTTCCTCTTCTTCTGTCATGGATAACTGGTTGCCGACTTTATCGTAGGTAAAGGTTGTTTTATGACCTTCCGCATCCGTTACCGCTGTAATGCGGTCCATAACATCATATTCATAAGATGTGGTACTTCCGTCTGCTTCAGTAAGTTTCAGGAGTCTGCCGTACTGATCGTACTTGTATGTTGCTGTCCTGCCAAGTTCATCGGTCTGTGTCAGTACATTTCCGGCACCATCATATGTATAATCCATACTGTTTCCGCCATTGTCGGAGGAATGGATCAGATTGCCTGCTCCGTCATATTGATAGGTAATTACGAGTCCCTGTGCATCCGTACATTTTACAAGCTGTCCGATGGCATCGTACTCCATCAGCACCTTGTCTCCTGTCGGCAGTATTATGGATGTGTTATTTCCCTCTTTATCATATACATAGCTGTACGCATTGCCGAGGGCATCTGTCATCTTTGTGCTGTTGCCCTGTGAATCGTATTCGTAAGTGGTCTTTCCTTTCAGGGCATCCACCGTCTGTTCCAGATTGTCGGTGGAATCATATTTCATTGCTGTAATGTTGCCCTTTGCATCGCTTACCGATGTCATGTTTCCATTACCATCGTAAGTCATGGCACTGGTATTTCCATTTTCATCGGTAGAGGATACCAGATTTCCATTTAAATCATACTTCATGGATACGGTATATCCAAGGGCATCTTTGGATGTAGTCAGATTTCCTGCCTTGTCGTAAGCATAAGTATCTGTTCTTCCCTCTTCATCGGTAGAAGATACCAGATTTCCTGCTTTATCATAAGTATATGTGGTAGTTCCACCTTCTGGGTTGGTTTCACTTAAGCGATTTCCTGTATTATCGTAGGTATAAGTCCAGGTTCTTCCACTGTCATCTGATTTTGATACCAGATTGTCTGCCGCATCATAAGCGTAAGTGGTAACTGCACCTAATTCATCTGTCTCTTTAGCGAGTCTTCCGCAGTTATCATATTCCTTGGAATGGCTGCTTCCATCTCCATAAGTAATCTTGGTTTCATTTCCTAATGCGTCATATTCATATTTGGTTATATTACCAACTGCATCTTTGGACTGAAGCACCTGTCCAAGAGAATCAAACTTGGATACGGTTGCATTTCCATTTCCATCGGTATATTTTTTCAGATTTCCTGCTTTGTCATATTCATAGAGCTTTGTTCCAAAATCTTTATTACTCTCTTCTATGACACGTCCCATGCTGTCATACTTATAAGTAATTGTATTTCCTTTTGCATCGGTTGCTTTGACCTGCTGATAATTCTTATCATAAACGTAGCTGATCTGATTTCCTTTCGGATCTGTACCACTGGTCATGTTGTACATCTTATCGTAAGTATAAGTGGTGGTATTCCCCAGTGCGTCAGTACTTGCTGTAATATTTCCCACACCATCCAGTGTATAAGCGGTCACACCGCCATCGGCTGCTGTCTTGGAAGTCAGATTGCCATTCGCATCGTAACTGTTCGAGGTTACATTTCCAAGTGGATCTGTCATGGTAACTGCACGATTCATCGCGTCATACGTGAATCCCCATGCTGCTCCATTTCCATCCACATATCCGGTCATGTTTGCTCCGTCATACGAATACGTTGTTGTGACACCTCTGCCGTCTGTCTGGGATACCATACGATGTTTGTCATCGTAAGTATAGGTAATGGCTGTTCCATCCGGTTTTGTAGATGTGACCATATTTCCATTACCGTCATAACTGTAAGTAACCGTTGCTCCGTTATATCCAGTTGCACTGGTCAGCTTATTCTGCTCATTATAAGCATAAGAGGCTGTCTTTCCATCCTCTCTTGTCTCCGTTGCTACATTGCCAAATGCATCATAAGTGTAAGTTTTTGTTCCGGCTGCTGTCGTTTCGGAAGCAAGCTGATTTTCTGCATTATAAGTCTTTTCACAGGTTGTTCCATCCGGATATTCAATGGATGTTGTGCGGTACTGATCATCATAATGATAAACGGTCTTATTTCCTTCGTTATCCGATGTTATAGTAGAACTCTTTCCGTACTTGAAAGTTGCCGTTCCTTTTTCTGCATCAGTCTGCTCTACAACTCTTCCTTCTTTATCGTAAGTATTCTTTACAACCGTATTGCCATTCTCATCTTTCCAGCTTGTCATACGGCTGTCATCATCATACTGATATTCTTTTGTTGTTCCATTCGGGTCTGTTACAGATATCAGGTTTCCCTGCTCATCATATTTGTAAGAAACTTTTCCACCATCTGGAAGAGACAGTTCCTTGATATGCCCGAATTTATCCTGTTTTACCCCGAATGTTTTTCCGGATGGTGTGGTAATCTTGCTCAGATTATAATCATCGTCATAATCTAATACTGTCTTAAATCCATTCACATCCGTTACATAACGTAAGATTCCGTATTTATCAAATGACCAGATACTCTGATCCGCATCTGTCAGTTCCCATCCAATGTAGTCATGGTCTGTATCTTTATAGCTGACTGCTTTTAAATCGTATACATAACCATCCGGAGCAGTGTAGCTGCCATCTTCATTCTTATCAAAGATCAGATAACTTCCGTCCCCTCTCATATACAGAAGGCTTCCGTCCTCCATCTGAGAAAGTGACTGGTCATAGTTGAAGCTCCATCCACGTCCGAACATGGAATGCTGGTCTGTTCCTTGGGAATTGTAGCTTCTTGTAATGGAAAATTCCCCATTCAGCTCATTCATCGTCACATCGGACTGATCCATGTAGAAGTTACCAGTATTTAAGTTGACTGGTTCAAATCCAAATTCACAGTGCAGGCCTCTTCCCATCAATGCTCCGTCAATCCGCATCTTATCCTGATCGGTAAGCGGTGCAGGACTATATGGAACATTTGTCTGTGGGTTACGGATAAAGATCGTGTTGTTTGCGACTACCAGTGCATCCATAACCTGATTGTCTTTCATAATGTTCTTAAGCGGAACACCATAATATTTTGCAATCTTTGGGAATGTATCAAACTGCTTCACTTCATAGATCACAAAGCTGTCACTGGTCACTTCTTTTCCGGTTTCCAGTTTGCCATCGATTTCTTTTGATGCTTTTGCTTTTATTTTATAGAGTTTATCTTTTGTCAGTCCTGAATATAAAGCACTCTGCCAGTTGGAATCTTTGCTGTAATACTTATTCGCCTCCGGGAACTGCTTATTGTATTCAGTGCTGTCTGGATAGGAATACAATGGTTTTGCATCTGTTTCGTGATGTTCTTCATTTTCCTCATCTGGGAGCAGATAATATTCTACTGTAGATTTGCTCTTTGCAATTCCGTCTGCAAATACGGCATCAAACTTCAGCTTTCCATTTGTATTCTTTTCTGTCATCGGGCGAAGCAGGATGGTTGTTTCATCCAGTGACATATCTCGCAGATATGGATCTTCTGCCGGAGACCACTGGATACTGAGCTTCGGTCCATAGGCTGAATTTCGGTTATTCAGCACTTCACACTGCATGGATGCCCCAAGATTATTTGCCTCTGCGATTGCTACCAGTGCAAATCCGTTGTTCGCATGCGTTCCCTGCACCCAGTCATTTACCAGATCTTTAACGTCATAATTGATATAACTGTTCCTTGCGGTACTTGCATTCTGTACATCCTGGAATGTAAGCTGCATTGGTTTTGTTTTCCATGTAATCGATGTGTTCCAGGTTTGATCCACACGGTAAAGACCAAACTGCGATGTACCACCACTATATGCTGTCCGCTGGCTCACTGCAAAGGTTGCACTGTCGATTTTTGAATCTTTCGGGATCTGACTAAAATCAGAATTGACTTTGATATAAGTCCGGCAATTCTGGTGTGCAGTACCAAATCCTGCAAGGTTCCCAGACTTAATACCATCATCAAATCCGACATACGGATAATTGTTGTCTCCAATCTGACTGGTTGGACTTCCCTCTTCCACACCGATCATGTTAAAGGAACTCTTCTGAATCTCCACTGGTGTCGGATCAATCCTGACCGGATACTGACGTTCTTCTGCCGAAAGCCAATCCCTGTCTGGTTTTACGGTCAGGATTGTTTTTCCATCTTCTTCCCGAAGTTCCAATGTGATCAGGAAACTGATCTCACCGGCAGCATCTTCCATAGACGGTGCTTCCAGAAGATACTTTGCATCTTTGATTGTTTTTCCTTCTGGATAAATGTATACCTGATTATCTTTTACTTCAGCCTGATATCCCGGAATCTGAAGTTCATATTCATACGATTCTCTGTCTGTTGGTTGCTGAAGTACGATATCTTCCTTAATGCTGGAATCCAGTACCGTATACTGAACATCCGCTCCTTCATAAACTTCATTATAAAGGATCGCATTGTCCTTAATAACGGAATGTGTATAATCTCCATCTACCGGAATGATCCCGATTCTGGTCTTTCCATTTTCAATCGTTACACCATTCTCTTCTGACATCTGTTCTGGAAGAAGAATGGCATAGTCATTTGCCTTGTTCTGATAAACTTCTGTTTTCTCTTCCTTTTGGTCATCCTTCGATGCACTGCTAGCTTCCTGTGCTTCTTCGGATGCCGGAGTATCTGCTTCTTCTGGTTTTACAAGTGTATTATCAACCAGCTCGGTATCTCCATCCTCATTCTTATAAGTTCCGACATAACCTCCATAAACGGTTGTATACTGCTTGTCTCCTGTCTTATAAGTCTTGGAGATGGCATCATAATCGATCAGTTCACCTTCCGGTTCTTCCGGAATCGGATAGTAATCCTGAGGTTCTTTCAACTCCACTTCTTTTTCCTGCGGATTTTCTTCTGTTTCTTCCGCTGGAGTTGTCTGTTCTTCCTGAGTCTCTGTATCTTCTGATGGCGTCGTTTTATTTTGTACGTCCGCATCAGACTGCTGACTCTTATCTTGTTCTCCAGATGTGGAATCTGTTATCCCGGCTTCCTCTTCCGTCAAAGCCTCTGGTCTGGAGAAATCTGCATTCTTCTGTACGTCCTCAATGGCCTCTTTTGCCTGTACAAAGATAGGTTCTGTTCCCTGTAGTGCCATCAGGAGTGCAAGTACTAAGGCTATAGCCGACTTTCGAAATCTCTTCATAGTCTCTTTCTCCCTCTTGTAATCTTTTTCTATAATTCCTTTACAAAATAACCGCTACCCTCCTTTTTTTCTGACTTTTGCACTACTATAATCTGAAAAATCACAAAATTTTCACAAATGGTAAAAATGACCCTTGAGGTGGCAAAAATAGACGAAATCGGTCGAAAAAAATAGTAAGACACCATCGCCTTACTATTTTTCATCTAATTTCATATATAATAATATTTTCACTTGAAAGGATTTCTCCGTATGGCAGATCTCCATCTGACCATGATACTTTTCTACTACGAGTTTCACATTTTGTAATCCTATTCCATGTCCTTCTTTCCTGCTTTTCGTTGTCAGATAAATTCCATTCCGCACTTTTGGTGTATCTTTTATGCTATTCTCAATCTGGATATTCATGATTCCTTTTCGATAATACATCTGAAACGATAATCTCCTTTCATCTGAAGCTGCTGTCCCACGAATAGCATTATCCATAAGATTTCCCACAATTATACTTAAATCAAATAGTTCTTCCCCTATATGATTCGGTATTTCCACAGAAATCTCTGGATTTTCAATTACTGATTTCGAATCTTCCAGAATATAATTCAGCAGATTATTCATATTACGGTTTTCTGTATATAAATGATGACATAAGGCTGTTCCGGCTATATTCTCCATTTGTTTCAGATACGATAGAATCTCTTCATTTCCTCCCGTTTTTGCCATTGCCCCTATTGTTGTAAGATGGTGATTGTAATCATGATGTATCTTATTCAGCCTGTCCTGTGATTTCATCATCATCTCCAGTTCTTTTGCATACTGGCTCATCTGAATCTTCATCTCTTCCTGTTTTGCTGTTTCAATATAACTTTTCTGAACCTCATCGTGCAGATAAAAAATAAACACATTGATAAACAGTAAGAATAATACAATCGTAGACCGCACACCTCTTCTGTCTAGCAGCAATATCCTGATACAGACTATAATACTGATCACCGGGACAGAAAGCATAGCAAGCCAATGACGGTTCTTTATATAATAACTTCTCTTTACATCCACTTTTCTTTCAATAATAACTTCCAGTAAAAAGAATATAAAATTTCCCATTACGATAGTTCCCGGTCCCATGTGATGATGCACCGGATTTCTTGCTACCGCATACCGTTGAAAGAGCACGATTGGAATCCCATCACATAAAATTCCCATAATATATACCATAAGTGTATTCCAGACATGATGTTGCCAGTCTGCCTGATATGCCACTGTTATAATTAACAGAGCGATCAGCTCAAAGATCAGATCTCCGTACATCGTTCCCCACTGCATACTTCCCCAGCAGGAAAGTAGATATGCACAAAAATATGCAAATAGCTTTTGTGTATCCTCATTTCTTGGATACAGGATGGTATTATAACGGAACACAGTATAAATCCAGAATAATTTACTTGTCAGATAAGTGATCAAATGGATATTCATAATCTTTTCTTCTCCGTTTGTAATAGTCTTTCCCTGACCTTCTTGCGATTTGCTTTACTGATACTGAGACGTGTCTTGTCTTTCATAACCACGTTGTCATATTTGTAATGCTCCACGTGTTCCATATTGATGAGATAGGACTTGTGAATCAGTAAGAAATATTCTTCTGTTACATCCGCTACATCCTTTAATTTTCCTCGATATTCAAATTCTTTTTCCGATGTCACGATATGTACTCTTTTTCCCAGACTATAAAAATACAGGATCTTGTCATAAGAAATTTTGTGGATTCCTTTTGTATCTGTATATTCAAATATTTTCTTCCGTTCTTTTAACAGTTCTCGTAATTCACCTATTACCCGGAAAAGTTCTTCCTCTCGGATCGGCTTTACAAGAAAATCAAATGGATGGATGCGGAATAATTTCATTGCATATTCCTGATATGTTGAAATATAGGTAATCTGCAGTTCTTTTCCATAATTTTTCTTTCGTATCTCTGTTCCGATATCAATTCCATTCTCATGTTCCAGACAAATATCAAGGAATAACATATCGTAGGATTCTTCTTCCAGCCTGTTAAGAAGCTGCTCCGCAGAATAGTATATTTCTACAGATATCTGACAGTCATTCGCTTTCCCATAATGGAGCAGCTTCTGTTCTAACCAATTACACAGGATGATATCATCATCACAGATTGCAAGTTCCAGCATATTTTCTCACCCTCAGTCTTTCGTAACACGACAAATGGGGAAAAGAATCCCCTTCAATTCTTTTCCCGAATGGACATCACTAATTTTGTGTCATTTTTCCGATGCAACAGCACCACTTCCTTTGCTGTCTTATTTTGTCCTCTATATAATAAACACTTGAGCAAGAAAAAACTGTCGCCATTTTATAATTTATTTATATTTTTTATGTTTTATTTATATTTTATCCAAATATTACAGCAATAACTAATAATGTCACCCCCTGCATTATTCTTTTTATTTTTAGCGTCATTTGATAAAACATCAACGTTTTTGATGGCAAAAAAGGGACTGGCAAAACCAGATTCCCTTTAAAATACATGCTCTTCTCTAAAAGGATGATAAATCCACCATCCTCTGCTTATTTTTAAAAACTTTTTCCTTTTTTACAATACTTATAAATATTAAATGGTTTTTCTTTTTTTTCAAATAAAATCCCTGTTGTTTTAATAATTTTTATAAGTTCATCCGACTCCATATCTGTCGTTTTAAATATAAATATTTTCTTTTCATTTGTTATGAAAAAAAAGAAGTTTTTATATAAGAACATTCTATCAATATTTTTAAATTCATAAATTTGATCTTCATCTATTTTAATTGCGTTTTCATCGATATCCACCGTTTCATATCCTGATCTACCCCAGACAAATTCATGAACATTTTTTTCAAAATTTTTACCAATCATTTGATACCAAATAATCCAAGCCACACAAGCCACACAAGTTCCAATCCCTATTCCAAACATCAAATAACTTTCCGACAGATAACAATTAATCGACAGTAAAAATTCTACAGGTGTAAAAATATAGATAATCATTCTACTTTTCTGTCTTGTTTTAAATAATTGATTAGGAATTATAAACCCAAGCGAAAGCATTCTTTCTAATTCTTCCCTATCCTCATCTGACACAATTGATTTAATATGCATTCTTCTTAATCCCCCTTTTGCCAGAGGTCCTCTTTATAAAATCGAACCTCTGGCCATTGTCTCTTTTATTCTTTTACAATTTACAGCGCTTGAATCAACAAACCAAAAACAGTACCTGCTCCAGCTGAAAATAAAGCAATAATTGACGGAATTGCATTTACAACTAATGCACCCGCAAGAACTAATATTACGGCTCCTGCCAGTATATTACTATGCTCTTTTGTGAATTCTACAACATTAAATTCAAGACCACTATTAGAATTTAATGTCATTGTAAAAATCAAAGCAACCGATATTGTCCACTCTTTTTCCTCTTCTGGCAGCAAATCTGATGTACTAAATACAATGGAAAACTCTACACTATTGGCAAAAACATTATTTATTTCAAAAGCAATATTACCAGATTTAACCGATAAAGCAATTTTTTCTATCGTATTTCCAAAGTTATCTGCTCCCTCTATACCTGTATCTGATAAATTTGATGAAATCTCCATAATTTGATTTTTGCAAGTTTGTGTCAATTCTCCATCATTTCCTATATCCACTTTTATATTATAAATTTTACCAGTTGAACTTTCAAGCGATGTGGATATTTTAGTAGAAATATCAATTGCTCCTTGAGGACTCATCATTGTTCCCAGTGAAATTTCCTTATCATACTCCACACCCACATCCATAATTTTATTCAGATAACCAAGCGGCTCCATTACATTATAGACATATTGATTTCGTGCTATTTTTACCTTTGCCCGAAGATTTTCTTGCGCTATTTCCTCATCTGTTTTTGTCGATACGGCATCGAACTTTTTAAATCCAGTATCTCTCCCTGAATATGCATCTTTATCCAGTGGGAACGAAGGTGATGAAGAAAATGAGTTCAACTCACAAAATTGATCAAATGCCCAGTTCTTCGGCATCGAATATCCCAAATTACAGCTAAATCCAGTTGACATATCTGCCACAAATGATTTACTTGCCAATCCTGCTTCATAAACTTTAGTACATACATATCTTGGTGCATAAATGCCGACTTTATAATTTTTATCATTTGTCGAACTGAAAAAGATCATGTGAATCTGTTCAAAATAAGGTATAATAAATGTATCAATCTGATATGAATAACAATCAAAATCCACTGCAAAGTATATAGTCGTTCCACTTGGTATACCGATTCTCTCGGCTGCTAAAATTGCTGTCTGTGCATCAACACTTCCCTGGGACGGATCCTTAAAATAGTTTAATTCATATCCTCCATCCTGATATATCGGGAATACCGATAATCCTGCATTTTCAATGTTTTTCACTTCTGTTGATGTCAAATATTTCGGTGTATGTTCTTTTCCAACAGAACCTGTCAGATAACGTCCTACATGAGTATACCCTGCATTTTTTATATCTAATGCCTGTTGTTTATTTAATACTGTTGCACAGTCACACGCTTTTGCTGCCCTGTTTGTATCGCCTTTACTCGTAAGCAATGATTTCATAGTAGAAACATTTACTTTTCCTTTTGTTACAAGTCCAATTCCTGTCAGACCATAAAACTCCTGAAATTCTGACACCTTTGACTCTGTAGTCGAATCAAACACGCCATCGAATCTTCCCGGATTATATCCGTTAAAATATAGTCCGTATTGAGCAATCTTATTAAATGGAACATATTTCGTCGAGTTCTGTCCGTTCTGTAATGTACCCGGAAACGCATTTGTTGTTGCATCGCCAAAATTAACTGAATTCAAATCTGTAATTAATTCAGTTGTAACTCCTTCAGCCGCCTGCAATGCACCAACTAAAGACAAAATTGTCTGTCTTGAGGCAATTCCATCACAAGGTCCAACACCAATAACATCTGACCAGTCACTATTTAATTGCTGTTGAATAAGAACAATATTGGAATCCCCACCAGAAACCTTTGTAAACCAGTTTAGGGATAACAATCCAGACCAAACTTTCCAATCAATTTTGCCCGTAACTTCCAGTCCTGCATTTTCCTGCATCTTTTTAACTGCATTTACTCCTGATGTATAATAAATTCCAGTAATTCCTCCAGCAGCATATCCTTTGCAAAACAGAGCACACTGAATCAAGCATACATTAACCTGCGGAGTATCATTCGGATCCATTTTTGTAATAATGGCTAACTTCTTCATGGTATTAATAGTAAGTGGTCCAACCGTTCCTGTAATCGTTGAGATTCCATTCTGAATCTGAAATGCACGAATGATTCCCTGCATCACGGCTGTTCCGGTCTTTCCATCTTCATCCAGTTTTACCCAATCCTTATGTCCACCAAACATCGCATTTAAATATTTTTGTGCTGCTTTTACATTCTGATCACTCATATTCACTACCTCCTAATTCAAGTCAATTATAAAGATTTCTAACTCTTTATATGTCTATCACTAAAAGTTACAATAACAATTTATCAATCAACTGTGCCTATTTTGTGACTATTTTCCAAAGAATTCATTAACTCCCTTATAAAATCCTTAACAAATTATGAAAGAAACCATCAATTTATCACCCCATATCCCATTATAGAACTGTAATCTACTGCATAATTTCTCTGCCGTACCTGATCACTGGAATTTCCCTCAATCGTGTAAACTCTTCCACCTTCACACTTTTCTACTATTCCTACATGATCCGATGTTCCATCATGATCCCAGTCAAAAAAGATGATCATTCCAGCTGTCGGAGTTGTTCCGCCACTCTGCCACTTATTCTTTCCCTGAAACCAGGACACTCCATCACTGCACAATGAGAATTTAGGAACATTCCCACTTGCAATCAGACCGCTCTGATCCGCACACCAGCTTACAAAACAGGCACACCATTCTACCCGACTGTCAAATCCGTACCAGCTCCAGAACTTCTGACCGCCACTGTTTCCAAGCTGCCCCATTGCAACCGACACAATCTGCTGATTACCAAACAAACCAGCAAACAGGCTGCCACCGGAATAATACCGCATCACATGGGGAACGTATTGGGGATCTCCGTAACTGCTCCATCCATGCGAAGCTGCCTGTTCCTGTGAAAACTGCAATGCATTGGCTTCTGTATAACCGCCTCTTTGCAATGCCCATCCTATGTAGCCATTTCCATAGTTATATCCCTGCCATGCAAGTTTCAGCTTGTCCAGATCCTGTGGACTGCTGCATCCTGCCTGTCTGATACAGTCTGCAAAGGTCTGTACTCCAACCTCTATCGAATAATCCGGATCAGTAATAGAACCAGGAGTGTGTGGGAATCTTGTATTATATGGACTTTCCGAACACTGCATCGGGTCTGTTCCCCTGCCTCCAGATTCCTGCATCATGATGGCCTGTATCGCAGACACATATTCCGGAATGCCGTATTGGGATGCATACTGCTGTATCACAGAAGTATACGCAAGCACTTCTTCACTTAGGGATTCGGAGCTTTCCGAATTACTGCTGAAAGCTGCTCCTGCAATGATTCCCACAATCAGAATAAATACCAGAAGAAATGCACTACCTCCGGCAGCAATCCATTTTCCCATTTTTTCAAGAGCTACTACCCCTTTTTGAATCGCTGCTGTAATTCCCTGTACGGATAACTTTGAACCCTTTCCAGTTACCTGAAGGACTGCTTTTCCACTTTCTGCCGATGCCTGTGCTGACTTTCTTGCCATCTGGGCTGCTCTTGCTTTCTGCATCGCCTGAAGACTTTTTTCCATCTGCTGTTTCTGCATGGATGCCTGTGTCTTTATTTTTTCTTGAGACAGACCGGATACTTTTACCACTCTCGGTGCTGCTTTCACCTGCCGTTTACCATTCTCCTTGGCAAGTGCTGCCTGCTCCGGTTTCAACTTGATTAATTTCTTTCCGCTTTCTGCCCCCTGCTCCATTGCTTCTTCGGCAGCTTTCGCTTCTTCCTGTCTGCTTTTTCTTTCCTTTATCTTCCTGTAGGTCACTCCAGCAAGTTTTTTTCCACCTTGATATGTGGTTTTCCCTATACTTTTTCCTGCCACACTCGCCGCTCTGTACTGTACGGATTCTATTTTTTCAGTTCCATACTGTGTTGGGGATTCTGACTGCCCACTGCTTTTTTCATGTAGTTCCCTTGGCTTTTCTTTTGCTTCCAGAACCGCTGAGCGAACCAGTTCTTTCGGAAGTCGGGCAGCCGGATTTCGAATCTTCGGATTCTTATCCCTTACCCGTTCCTTGATATCTTTCATCCGGTCACCCTCTTTCCGTATCTCTTATCTCATCGGGCAACATCCCGATGTTTCTTTTTTTCCTGCTGTTTCTGCAACTGCTCCACCTGTCTGATTGCCTCATTTACCAGTGGATGTTCGTTGTAATATGGCACAAGTTCCAAGTCTCCCCTGTCTTTTGATGACAACGGTAATGGATATTCCATGTCTGAATAAATTGATTCTGGATCATGAATAGAAAACTCAATAGCCGGACACATATTGGCAGATGTTCTACAATATTTCTGGTACTTTTTATATGCCTCTTCCAGCGTTCTGCATTTTGTATATTCTCCTAAATCATGGAACTCACCGCACTCTGCAGCATAAAAAGTTATCGTTACTTCTTCTTTTTTCTTCATTATGATTCTCCCGGTTTTGTTGTCATTAGTTTATAAAGGTCTGTATTCTTTGGGAACGTATTCTCAAATGGTACGATATTCCCAGAGCAACGGATTAGGCCACTGCCAACCGATACATTTGTAATATAGGACAGTTGGTTTTCGGAAATATTCAAAAGAGCTGCCAATTCTTCCCTGTCTGTACTTGCCTGATTCAAAAGAATCAAAAACTCACTGTTTGCCAACATCAGTCTTGCAGTGTCCGATTTCAGAAGTTCCTCAACATTTTGGGTTAAACCTGTCACGAATCCATTGTATTTTCTGATTCTCTTGTACAGTCGGTAGAAGAAATTTGCACTGTATTCATAGCGGAATAACAGATAGAACTCATCGGCAAATATCCATGTCGTTTTTCCTTCTTTCCAGTTCTGAATTACCCTGTTGAAAATACTGTCTAAGGTAACCAGCATTCCCAGTGGCATAAGCTGTTCCCCCAGTTCCCGGATATCATAATCCATGATCCTGTTCTTCTTATTCACATTGGTCGGCTGTGCAAAGGTGTTCAGGCTTCCATTGATAAAAAGTTCGGATGACAGTGCAAGTCCCCTTGCCTCTTCTTCCGGCTGTAACATCAACTGTCGGTACATATCTTTCAATGTCGGAACTTCTCCGGTATAACCACTTCGGATATAATCCCGGTACACATCTGCAGCACAGCGGTCCAGAATCGACTTTTCTTTTGCCGACAGATTTCCTGCTCCAACCAACTGCTCGAACACAGACAGGATAAACTCCGATTTTTCAATCAGTGGATTCTTTTCATTGCCGTAGGCTGCGTCCATATCCATTGCATTCAGATGATTGTCTGATGTCGCAGATACTTTTACAACCTGTCCGCCCAGAGCCTCTACTAATTTTGTAAATTCGGACTCCGGATCAAGAATCAGGATATCGTCATCGGTACTCAATGCCAGATGCACAATCTCTTCTTTTGCCGAAAAGCTCTTTCCTGATCCACTGACGCCCAACCGGAAACTGTTTCCATTCATCAGTTTCTTCCGGTCGGCTACCAGAAGGTTCTTGCTGACTGCATTCTGCCCATAATAGATACCTCCCGGCTGCAGGATTTCCTGTGTATGGAACGGGATTAAAACAGCCGTTGATTCCGTTGTCAATGTACGCAGGGCATTGATCTTTCGCAGTCCGTAAGGAAGCACTGTATTGAGTCCGTCCACTTGCTGCCACTTTAATGTTGCCATCTGACACAGATGCTTTCTTGCGATTGACAGAATCAGTTCCGTATCGGAATCCAGTTGCTTTTTGCTGTCTGCCAGATGTACCATTGTCAAAATCCCGAACATCATACGCTGGTCTCTGGTTGTCAGATCATCGAGCATTTCCTTGGTTTCTTTTCTCTGAAGTTCCATATCGTATGGTACGATTGCCGAGAAGTTATTATTAGCGTTCTGCCTTCTCTGCCAGTTGGTCACGTTAGTTTCCACACCAAGCAGTCGGTTCTGGATTTCCCTTACCGCTTCATCCGTAGGGACTGGCAGGATGTCAATCGACAACATCAGATTCCGGCTAAAGTCACACAATTCTGAAATCATGTCATCTTTGACATAACTTGCATAATCCTGCATATACAGGACTCTTCCGTATCTGTCACCGATTTTAAAATGGTCACGTTCAAATTCCATAGAATCCGGACACATCCAGTCCTTGAAACTTGTTCCCTTCTTGGCAAATTGTTTCAGATCAAACGGAAATGCCTGTGGGACATCTCCCTTGAAGAAATCCCTGAAAATCTGGAGCCGGCTCTCTGCGTCCAGTCCTTCTGCTGTGGACGATAACTTTGCCAGATGTGTTACGATGTCTGTTCCGATACGTGCAAAATAGGTTCTTGCATCATCAATCGATCTTTTATGTACACTGACGGTCAGATACCGTTCCTGATAGATGCTGTTGTTTGTTCCTGTAATCTTAGACAGGAGCATTTCGTTGTATTCTTCCCGATAGTGGTCCAGTCCATCTTCCTTCATTGGAAGCAGAATAGACTTTTCGAATTCTTCTTTATTGATTCTCCGATTATTGATGGTAATTTGGGCAGAAATGCCGGAATCCAGTGAATTTAAGAGTTCAGAATAATCCAGAAACATTTCTGTCTTATTGTCCTTACTCGCAATATAATAGTTGATATCTGTAAAACGATATGTTTTTGAGAATTTCGTTCCCTGTTGAAAAATTCCATCCGGCCAGATTCGCTGGATGGGAATTGCCTGTTGGACGGATTTCGGAACTTTGAAGCGTTCCTTATCCATCCGAAGTGCCTGACTTAAGGTTTTAATCAAAGGCATCACTCCTTCCCTTGCGTTTCTTTCTCTGTTTTGCTTCTGCTTTTTGCTCCCGCTCTTTTATGATTTCCGCTCCATCCTTTTGATTCTTTTCTCCCAGCGAGATGGTCTCCTGCATGCAGGAGTAGTAGATATCTTCCGACTGAAACACCAGTTTCTTCGGATACAGCAATTCGGATTTGATCACTGCCCATAAAAACTGTTCGGCTGTCATACCATGATATTTGAAAAAGCCACAGGCAGCAAATGGAGCAGCACCAAGCACACACAGCCATCCGGTTATTTCCTGTCCGGTAATATCACGCATTCCAAAGTAAATTCCGATTGCTGTAAGAATCGCAAGAACAGAACACACACATTGTCTCAGGTCCAGTCCCATAAACATGGATTCTTGATAGTCCCTGATTTCTTTGTTCATCTTTACTTCCATAAATTATCGTTCCTCTCCCCTGTTTTGTTTCTTCGTTTTCTGTGGTTTTTCTTTCGGTACTTCTATCCCGGCAAATCTACAGTGTTCCGCAACGCCTTCCGGATCAAATTCCGCAAGTCTTGCAAGGTCAAACGCTACCTTCTGATAGGTTGCATATCCTGATCTTCCTGTTTCATTCAACACTTTTCCAAGTTTATGTTCCTTGATAAAATGAAGCATATCCTTGGTAAAATCTCCTGTTATAAAAGCCTCATTTGGCTCTAAGAACTGATAGGGCAGATTAATGGTTACATCTCCAAAATCTTCCCAGTCTCTCCCTTCCTTATGGCAGAGTCCTACATATAAATTCCCATTGTTCCGATAAGAGCTCACTCGTATCGCTACTGTCTCACGTCCGAATTCCCAGTTATATCTTAATGTTTTCTTTGTATCCATATTTTTTAACCTCCAAGTCCCATCATTTCTCTGACAATACGGTCAGATGCCTTAATTGCTCCAACAAGTACCAATAAATTGAATACCAGTTCTCCTACATAGTTCCACACGATTGTAACTGCACTCAGCTCCGTATCTCCCACTGCCGGAGGACTTGCCGCATAAGCAGAAAAGATAATACACGCCAGTGCAATAATTGCCCCTTCCAGACACACGCCTATATAAGAACGGATAAAGTTCTTTCCAATAGACTGCGTGGGTTCTCCTGCAAACGAGGAAATCGGAATCGGGGCGATTGCCGTATACATATAGATTTTGAACATTCTGCCATACACTGTCAGGATCATCACAAATGACAATACGGTGATCAGCAGACTGCCAAGCAGTGTGACAATCCACAATGGAATGGATTCCAGCATTCCCACACTCTCGATCTTATCTACAATCTCCGTTGGCAGTTCCGTCACGCTTCCTGCCATACTGGAGCCACTCATTACGGTTGTCACGATTCCTTGCACAATGGAAAACAGTGCCTGCATAAGTTCCATTCCATACGTGATTGCTCCCTGAGCAAGTGCAAACCGGATAAATGCTTTTAGCACATGTTCCGGCTTTTTCAGATCTGTAAAACTGCCACACGTTTTAATGATTCCGGCTGCAAAAAACAACACCAGTAATCCATAGGCAATAGCTGTCAGTGCATCATTGATATTGGTCATAATCCGCCAGATGCCGCCGCCTTTAAAAGTTGCCGGATTTTCAGTAAGCAGTGTCCACAGTTCTGCCATCTTTTCACTCCATGTAGACAACGCAGAGTTCAGATTCTGTACAATCCAGTTATCGCTCAAAAACTTTCACCTCCCTGAACATACTTTTGAATGCAGGAGTACCTTCCGGCACTCCTGCTGTTTCCTGATATACTTTTTCAAAGAGGCTTACGCCATAATCAGATCCAGGATTTCTTTGGCGAACGTAATAATTACTCCTCCGGCCAGTGTCAGAAATCCATTTGCCCTCTGGCTTGGATCATGGCTTTTTAAAGACAGACCAACCTGCACAACACCAAATCCAAGCAAAATCAAACCGATTGCACGAATCAGGGAAAAAATAAAAGTAGACAGGTTATTGATAACGGACAACGGATCACCGGCTGCGAATGCGGTCGTTGCTCCAACCGTTACGGTCAGTACCAGTGCCATGTAAAGGCTCATCCACTTTTTCTGTTTTCTCCCCATCGGCATCGGGGTTGTCATTTTTTCAGTTGTATTCTTTTTTGTTCTATTCTTTTCTCCTGTGAGAAATTTCTTCAATACACATCACTCCAATCCATCAAAAAACTGCTATTCACCAAGGATGTCTTCGGTAGACAGCAGTTCGTAGTCGTCTAATCTGTTAATGTCAATCTTTAGGTCGTCGTGAGCCAGTGGTGTTTTCGCATAATCATAAGGCGATGCACCACCGTCCTCTGTGTATCTGAAATTCACATGCTTTTTTAAATCATATTTATCGTCCATGATCGGACGCTCCCCACGAATAAACAAAATCGCTTTGCGGTTATCTAAAAGCCGTATTTCATCCGGTGTTAAAAGTTCCCTTCCAGTCTGCTGATAATTCACCGAATAGCTGCCGCTACGCCCTTTTGTCTGTCCGTAGGTATTGGTATCCAATGTTTCTTTTCCCAATAATTCCGAGACATACTTATGTCCTTCTTTTTCATTTCCACCCAGATATAAAAATTCATCGCAGTTGCCGATCAGACTCTCATACGAGTCTTTAAATAAGGCTTTCATCTGTGCGATATTCTGGATGATGATACTGCAGGAAATCCCTCTGGAACGCATGGTTGCCAGAATCTTGTCAAAATCATCCGGCAAGGCTACGTTTGGCCATTCATCCATAATGCAGTGTACCGGAATTGGAAGCCTTCCTCCGTACTTCCGGTCTGCCACATAATACAGTGTCTGAAACAGATTACTGTAAATCATGCCGACCAGATAATTCATGCTGGTGTCGGCATCCGGAATACAGCAAAACAGTGCTACTTTTTTCTCCCCGATACTGTATAAGTCCAGTTCGTCTGTACAGGTCAGATTTGCAATCTGTTTCAGGTTAAAAGCTGCCAGACGGACACCAACCGAGATCAAAATAGACTTTGCAGTCTTTCCGGCTGCCTGCTTATAAATGGCATACTGCTTGACCGCAATACTCTCCGGGTCCCGCATTTCCAGTCTTTCAAACAAAATGTCCAATGGGGACTGGTAATCCTCATCATCTTCTTTGACCTGAGCGCTTCCAAGCATTTCCATGATCATCGGAAAGTTCTGTTCTTCCGGTGGAGCCTCATGCAGCAAATACAGCATAAGTGCCTGTAAAAGTGCAGTCTCGGACTTCTCCCAGAACGGGTCTGAACTCTGCGCTCCCTTCGGTGTTGTGTTGCGGATCAGGTTATTGATCAGCTTCAGTACATCCTTATCATCCCAGACATACGCAAACGGATTATAACACCAGGAAGTCTCCGGATTGATCAAATCAAAAACCCGGACTTCATATCCATTCCGTTCCAGAACACCTCCGGTTTTACGCAAAAGTTCTGCCTTGGGATCAGTAATCACCATCGAACAGTTGCACTGCATGATGTTTGGGATTGCATACGTCCGGCTCTTTCCAGCTCCTGAACCTCCGACTACCAGCACATTTAGGTTTCGTTTGTGCTTATAGCCGTCCAGTCCCATACGGAAATGCTGTGTTAAAAGCAGATTTTGCGTGTATCGTTTTTCGCAGTAACGTCTGCAGATTTCGGACACGTTGCCCCATTTTGCGGAACCATGTTCCACACCTCTTCTATAATTTCTTTTTTGGGATTCATAAATACCAATGCCTAAGAAATAGGCTGCTGTGAATATCAGAATACATTTGAACGTATACGGTGTATACGTGATAAAAAACGGCTGTTCGAGTTTTTCGCTCAGCGTTTCTAAGATTTGAATAAAATTCTTATCCGGTGCAATGGCACAAGCGGTAATCGCTGCCGCCCACCAGACAAATGGCAGAAAGACAAGACACAGAACCAAGTCCTGCTTTTTTTTACTTATCTCTGCAAGTCAGATTCTCTTTTCTTGCGTGGCTTTTCTTCTGGATGTTCCTGTCCTTCTTTCTTATGAAAGGAATCCACTCCCGGTATCAGTGAGAGACTTCTGCCGTTGTCCCAACTGATGCCGAGCTGACCTGCATCATCCACATACTGCACAGTTCCTTCCAGTCCCTGCGGCATACCCGCTTCTCCGTCCATCGAATCCAGACAGATTCTTGTTCCTGCCGGATATTGTTCTCTAAGTCGTGCCACTTTTTCTCTTGAATAAATGACCAATCAACCACTCCTTTCTCTACCAGAACATGTGTCTGGTGGTATTCGGTTTTGCAACCTGAATAATGATTTTATCTATTCCATCACTATATCTTCCGGCTGCAAGATATTTACTTCTAAGCCTGTTCAGTGCCTTACGGATCTGCCTTTGTTCCCCGGCTGTAATCTGCAGCCGTTTCTGGGCGAGGTCGTATTCACTTACTTTTTTCAGAAGAGCTTTCGTTTCTTCCAAACATTCATCCTGCTCACTCTGTGCCTGCAGCTCATCATTCAGTGCCACCACGAACATATTTTTCATAATGTTATCCATCTTCAAATAGTATTTTGTCATCTGGCTGACCTCCTTTTTTTATTACACCAACCATATCACAAGACCTCCGTAATAGCTACTCCAACCGTCCAACTTTTTCACTTTTATCGTTCCGGCTGGCTCTTTGCTTTTTTCTCTTTTCCGGATACTTGTTCAGATGGTTTTTCATCCTTGGTTTCCGGTATTTTTACAGGGTCTCCGATTGCGAACTCATCGGTTATATACTCCTGTTCCTTTGCACCAAAATTGCGTTCGATATGGTTTCGTATACTGTAGGAAGCCTGACGGACATCATTTAAAAAGTCTCTCAGTTCCTGCGGATCTTTCTTTCCACATTCATTTCTCTGTGCAATATACTCCAGATTGAATCCGGTAACATCCACACCATAACGTTTTGCAATCACATAGGCCGCACAATATGCCTGTGCGCTGACTTTCTGTCGGCTGTAGGTTCCGGTATGCTGGTCCAGTGCTGCACATGCCAGTTCTCTGTTCAGTGCATGGAATGTCGTTACTTCACTCATTCCGTTGCGGATATAAATGGTACGGTATCTCGGATTGTACTGGGCCTGCACTTTGTCTGGCAGATTATCCTCAATCTGTACACGCACCGACTGGTCTTTTAAGACAACTCCTACCAGTTCTGTCAGACTTCGCTGTGGGCGTTCTTCTAATGGCTTTCCTGACATCTGACTGATGTCAAATCCTTTTCCGATCGTATATCCTCTCCGCATTTCTCCGTCTTTTTCGTATTCAGTGGAAATCATATAAGTAATGCCATGCTCCCCTGCTTTTACTGAACGGTGTTCTTCTCTCCAGCGTTCATAAGACCTTACCACCTTAAAATCCGGATGCTGTCCGTAGATCAAAAGCAGATTCGGAGTTCTCTGTGTATTACACTCTGCCATAAAATCCAGAAAGCCTTTCAGTTTTTCTCCATCCTGAAAAACTCCCTGTGCCTGTGAATCTACTTCAGCCCATACCTCTTCTCTTTCCTGCTGCTTCTTGGCTGCATATTCTTCCTTGGTCAATTTCTGTTCAGGAATCTGCTGTTCTTCCGTTCCACCTGAAATCATGTCTGTTAAATCCATATACATTACCTGCCTTTCGTTTTCATATTCTTACGTTTCTTCCTGCTCTCTCTGGCATTTTTCCGTCTGTCCGGCCTCTTACGTTTCTCTTCCTGTTCCTTACGGATATCTCCGAGTTCTTTCCGCACAGATGGTTTTTCATTCTTTTCTTCCCAGCTAGTTTCCCGACCGGAAGAAATATTTTTGTTGCGCGAGAAAGGTTCGGACGGATTCTTTGCTTTCCCCTCCTGCGCATGTGTAAAATTTCCTTCCGGGAAAGCCTCATCCCCGATCTGGAACATTTCTTCCGCATCATCCAGTTCAAATTCTATCTTGCCTTCCGGCAGGACAACAGTCTCTGTCCGTACATTCTCCCCGGTTTCTTTTTCCATCTGGTTCTCTGCCTTTTCCGGTGCATTCTCTTTTTCCACTGCTTCTGTAACCATAGAGCCTGATTCTGCTTTTACAAAATCCAGATTCATCCGGTCTAATACCCGGTTCATCTTTGCTGCATCATCTGCAAATACCATGACCTCTGTCTGATCCGGATTCACCTTATCTTTGATGACAACATATAAGATACCTCTCGCTTTGGCTTCTTTCGCAAATTCTTTTAAGCGGTCACCCGGAACGGTAAAAAATTTCATCGGGCGCTGTTCCTTTAACATTCTGGTAAGCCTTGTTTTCCCTCTTGTCTTTTTCTGATCTTTCAGGGCGGCCGCAATAAAGATTGCCACATGCTTTGCCACATTTCCGGTAATCTTCAAAGAGTATTCCATTCCTTCCAGACTGTACCGCACCACCTGATCTGCCGGTTCTGCTCCGTAATTCATACTTATCTCACCTCCTGACTCTCTTTTTCTTTGTGTTCCACACGTTTCTCATTCTGGTTTTGTTCTTCTGCCTTTCGAAGTCTTTCTTCGATTTCCAATGAATGCTTTTCAATCCGGACGGTCATACGGACTTCTTTTCCGAGATTTTTTAATTCCTCATTGATTTCAGACAGCCGTGCTTTTCCACTGTCTTCACTGTCATTCCGATAGAGCTTTCTGCGTTCCTTCATCAGTTCTGAAATCTGCTTTTGTAACGGCTCACGGTATGTGGCAAGCTGTTCTCTGGTCGTAATGTCATGCTTCATTAAAAACTCAATCTGTTCAATCCTCTGATCCAGTTTCCGGATATCCTCTCTGACAGCGTATGGACTCCTTTTCGGTCTTTTTGGCAGTACCCCCATTTGATATAAATAGGAATAATACAGTGCCTGAATCCCGGTCAGTTTCTTTTTGGGATGAATCTGTACTGCCTTTTGATAGACTCGTTTCACCTTGGGCTGTAGTATCTGCCCACGTATTTCCTCTTCAGAATAATTTTTTCCAAGGGAACGCAGACGAATATACCGCTCCATTCCCGGAGCTTTTAAAGAAATGTATTTCCTGTTCAGTTTCCATGTATAACCCCGCTTTTCCATCTCTTTTAGGAATTGTGACCAGGAGTAGCTTTCCTGTACCGATTCCCTGATATCCAAACGGATCGCCGTTCTCCATGTCGGCTTTCCTTCCTGTTCTGCTTTCCACTGTACATAAGGGATTGATTTTTTCTGATTGGATTCAATGATAGACAGACCATATTTTCTGCACAGCTCATCGGAGATCTTCCGGATCTCCGTATAATAACTCTTTGCATTGCTGTGGTACTTACGCCCGTCTGCCATGCTCACAGAGTTCCGTAGGCTAAGTACCCAGCGCCTTGCCGCATTGCTGCGGTAGGTTTCCGGACACTCGCCCCCGAACCGGACTTACAAC